>CAJUHO010000015.1 GCA_910586195.1 uncultured Bacilli bacterium | reverse complement strand
TTGTATCAAAAAGCCGCACCTGATGGTGCGGTTGAAATTTCAATTTAGGAAAAACTTTTCCGAAACGGAAAGTTTTTTATTTATCATTTTTTTTTCGAAAATATTTCTGTATTACATCATAATCACAATACGAAATCTTCTCAGTTCCTACTGCCATATAATTATCTCGGCCCTTTCCAAGAACAGCAACAATGTCCCCGGGTTCTGCAATATCAAAAGCTTTTGCAATTGCTTCTTCTCTATTTTCAATTCTAAGATAATTATCATTGGAACTAATACTTACTAAATCATCTATAATATCACTTACTTTTTCACAACGTGGATCATCCATTGTAAATATTACCAAATCAGACTTTTCCAACGCCTCTTTTCCCATTAAGCCTCTTTTTTCTTTTTCACGACCTCCAGCAGAACCAATTACTGTAATAATGCGTTTTTCTTTTAACTGCTGAAGAGACGCCAAAATGTTCTTAATACCATTTGTAGTGTGAGCATAATCTAAAACAATCTTATAGGACTGACCGAAATCTAAAAATTCACAACGCCCTGGTATTAACATAGGCTTAGACATAGTAGAAATTACTTTTTCAATGTCGTATTTTTCTAAATAACAAACAATAAAAGCTGCTGTTAAATTATAAATATTATAAATACCAACAAGAGAACTATTAATATGATATGTCTCTTTTTTATAAAGAATATCAAAGCTACTTCCACTATCAGAGCAGTTAGAGTTTTTTATTTGAAAATCTGCCTCTGCGCTCATCCCGTATGTTACAACATTCCCAGCTATACTACTTCGAACTTCATCAAAATGCATATCATCCACATTTAAAATAGCCCATCCATCTTTCTCTATTAGAGTAAACAACTTACTCTTAGCCTGTACATAGTTTGCAATCGTTTTATGAATATTTAAATGGTCCTCACTAATATTAGTAAGAATAGCATAGCGAAATCTCAGATTATCAACACGTTTATGTAAAAGGGCCTCGCTTGACACTTCTAATGTTACACTTTGACAATTCTTTTCATTTAGTTTCTGTAAATAACCATACAATATCTCTGTTAACGGAGTAGTATTAGAAATAGGATGACTTTCATCTCCATATATAAGACCATTTGTACCAATATAAGCACTATTTTGAAAATGGCTTAATATATTATGAATAATCATTGATGTGGTAGTTTTTCCATCAGTACCTGTAATTCCTATTAAATTAAAATCCCAACTTTCTTGATTGTAAAATTTAGCACTTAAATCGTATAATGCCTGATTCGCATCTGAAACGACAATTAGTGGTACTTTTAAATCCATTTTTTGTTCTGCGACAACAGCTGCTGCTCCCTTTTTTATCGCATCATAAATATATTCTGTATGATCCACATTAAATCCTTTTACTGCTACAAACAAATCCCCAGGTTCTACATCACGTGAATCACTTCTTATATTATGTATCGTGTCCTCGTAAGGACAATTTATAAATTCATTCAATCTTTTCATATTTTACTATATTCCAACTTAAAAAAACTGTGTAAAAATATCACAATATCCTTACTTTTTTTCTGGCTTTTCACTTTCCAAGGTAATATCGTAATATGCTCTTACTTTCTGTTCAATTTCCTCTTTTAATTCAGGGGTATCTTTTAACAGAAGCTTCACATTTTCTTTTCCCTGGCCTAGTTTTTCCCCACTGTAAGAAAACCATGCTCCTGTTTTTTGAACAATACCAGCATCCACAGCTAAATCGATAATTTCTCCTTCCTTTGAAATTCCTTCACCATACATAATATCAACTACAGCATTTTTAAATGGTGGGGCTACTTTGTTTTTCACTACTTTAACAGTAGTACGATTTCCTACTACACCATCTCCCATTTTTAACTGCTCATTTCTTCTTACATCAAGTCGTATAGTAGAGTAAAATTTTAATGCTCGTCCACCTGGTGTTGTTTCTGGATTACCAAATAGGACACCAACTTTTTCACGTAACTGATTAATAAAAATGGCTGTAGTCTTCGTTTTATTAATTGTTCCAGATAATTTACGTAATGCTTGTGACATTAATCTTGCTTGTAGACCGACATGAGAGTCTCCCATTTCACCGTCGATTTCTGCTTGCGGCACAAGTGCTGCTACAGAGTCAATTACAACAATACTTACAGCTTCACTTCTAACTAGGGCTTCACATATTTCTAATGCCTGTTCTCCTGTATCTGGTTGTGATAATAATAGTTCATTAATATTAACACCAAGTCGTTTTGCATATACAGGATCTAGTGCATGTTCTGCATCTATGAATGCTGCCCGTCCGCCTTTTTTTTGAATTTCAGCAATAGCATGTAATGCAAAAGTAGTTTTACCACTAGACTCTGGTCCATAAATTTCAATAATACGACCTCTAGGATATCCACCAACACCTAATGCGATATCTAAGGATAAGCATCCACTAGAACACACATCCACTTTCATATGTGCATTTTCTCCTAGTTTCATGATAGCACCTTTACCAAATTGTTTTTCAATATCAGCAAGCACTTGATCTAGTGCCTTATCTTTATCTTTTTCTACAGTTTTTACCATAAAATCCTCCTTGTATTTCTTTACAAATTCATTGTATCTTACTTCTATCAAAAAAGCAAGTGTTTTTTCGAACTATTGTTTGTTTCTATTTCGGATGATTTTTAATGCAAAAAAAAGAAAATCCCTAAGAGATTTATAATTTTCATGATTTTTTTTCCTTAATTTTCTAAATTCTTCTTTGGAAAAATAATTTCCTTATTTAGAGAAAAGTACTGAAAAGCTGATACAACGGACATAACAGCAGCGAAATACAACAAGAAATCAGCAATTCTTATATTAATAAGTTCAAATGGAAGATTGTAGAAAAACATTAAAACTAGTCCTACCATCATACTAGCTGTTTTAATTTTACCACTTTTAATCGCTGCTACTACTTTTCCTTTACTAGCTGCTTCCATTTTAATAGCATCTACTATAATATCTCTAGTAATAATTAAAACAGGAATAATAGCAGGAATAAAACCTTGTGCTGATAAAATAATTAAAACAGGATTTACTAAAACCTTATCTGCAATAGCATCAAGCATTTTCCCGGTATCTGTTACCATGTTTTTGCTTCGTGCAATATGCCCATCTAAATAATCGGTAAAAGACGCAATGATAAAAATCACCCCACCAATTATATATTTAATATCCATTGTAATTCCAAATGCGATAATCTTGGGCCATTGCCATCCAATCGCATAAAACGGGAAGCATAAAATAGTAATTAAAATAGCACTAAGAAGTAATCTCAACACAGTTAATTTAGTTGGTAGATTCATATATCTCTACTCCTTTCAACACTTCTGTCCTTGTAGGTTCCCTACTAATAATACTAACAACGAAGTAGACAAAAACACATACTGCTGTAATAGCAATAATCCCTATGATAATAGGAAGCCAATTTATTTTTTTCTTATATTCTTTTGTATAGGGTGATTTAACTTTCTTTACTTCTTTCTCTTCACTTTTTTGCTTCGCTTCTAATATGTCATCTAGTGAAATTTTAGAGGTATGTTCGAATAGAAATTCATTAAATTCATCCATTACTTTCTCAGAGTCTAATCCTAAGTATTTTGCATATTGCCTAATATATTGTTTTAATCCATACATATCTTTAAAGGCTCGAACATTACCTTTTTCTATATTTTCTAACTGTAACGTAGAAAGATTCAAATCTTCTGCCGCCTCTTCCATGCTGACGCCGTTATCAAGTCTTGTAATTTTTAAATATTCTCCTAATTCTTTCAAGACTTCACCTCACTAATAAAAATAATAATACTTCGTAAGCCATGTTCTGTTCCTGTTAAACAGGCAACAAACATCTATCTACTGCTTTCGCAGTCCTTAACTTCGTTTTGTTCCTCCGTTAAAGCTCCCCTACCATAATTTGGGTTTCTCACTCGCGGGGTTTACCTCGTTTCACTTTCTTGTTTCCAAGAACATCGTCTCTGTGGCACTTTTCAGGGTTTCTTCTTATCTTCTGACTTAGATTAGACCCGCCGTTAGATTTCTCTACCCTAGGTTATCTTTTCCCTAGGCACGAACACTACAACCATCACAGGCTGTGTGAGCATGGACTTTCCTCAATAACCACTATGGGTTACAGCGTTTGTTTTCCGTATTATTACTCTTTTCCATAAACCATTTTTTCTAGTTGCGCTAGTCGTCTCATTATATCAACATTGGTGACCTCTGGAGTATCTGTATTTTTAGCAATTTCCACATTCATCTTAGCATTACGAAGTTCTTGCTTTAATTTCATAATTTCTCCTAAAAGATCCGCCTTCTCCTGCTCTAGACTATTAATAATCTTAAAGAATTGTTCATAATCACCAATAATAACATCTAAAAATTGATCTACTTCTTTCAAGCGATAACCACGAGTATCAATTTTAAATTCCTTTTCTAGTATGTCTTGAGGCATGAGCGTTATCTTATTTTGATACATCTTTATCACCAATCCCTTACATTCTATATTTTCGCAAAAATAAGGAAATTTGTCAATTCCTTATTCCAACAATTTTAACTTCAATTCTAGCACTTCTTGTCTTATCAATCATACGGTTCATAAGTCTTATCACTTCTAACGTATCCATATTTTCACCTCACACCTATTATAGAGGATAACAGTCTTTTTGTCTTTCGTATCGACAAAACTTATCGAATTTCGACTTCCTTTTACCATCACATAAGCTGTCTATATTATAGAAATAAATTTACCAAGAATTTTATAGCCAAATGAAAACTTATATAGTATAATGAATACTAGGTGAGCAATGTGAACTATCCAAGTGGTGTAAAAAAAGGAAAAATAGTTTCTATTATTTCATATAAAAATAGAGGTATGACTCTAGAGAGTGAACTAAATGACAGTAATCTCTATTACAAAGAAAAAAAAATTGCTTATATCTATAAAAAGCCTACTCCTATTAAATTAGTCAAAGTAGATTATCATAGAAATCTAATTCAAGAGGGTTATTTTGAAAAGCCTTCTACTACTGACTATAATGGTATTTATAAAGGCAAATATATTGATTTTGAGGCAAAAGAAACTACAAGTAAAACTTCTTTTCCACTTAGTAATATTCATTCCCATCAAATAGAACATATTAGAAATATTATAGAAGAAGGGGGAATATCATTTTTAATAGTTCGATTTGTACGACTTGATAAAACATTCTATCTAAAGGCAGAGGACTTTATTTCCTTTATCGATAACAACTCACGAAAATCAGTTCCAATCGGCTATTTTAATGAGAAAGGTTTTGTTCTAAAAAATTCATATAAACCCTTGATAGACTATTTAAAAATAGTAGATCAAATATTGGAGGTAGAATAATGGCAAAAAAAAGTGTAAAAAAGAAAAATAGTGATATTAGTAAAACAAAAACATATAAAACCAATGAATTTAAAAGTAGTAGTACAGGAAAGAAAAAAGGACTTTCAAAGGCAACTTGGATTTGTTTGGCTATTTTTGTATTACTATTAATACTATGTTATTACCAACTGGGGGTATTACTTACTATTTTCACTGCAGTTGGTATTTTGATTATTATCGGCATAGCACGACTTCTTGATAAGGTTAAGAATAAAAAACGACAAAAAAAGATTATTAATATTATTTTAATTGTTATTTTAACACTAGGTATTCTAGGGTTAGCTGCTTTATCTGCTTTTTTATTTTACATTACAGTAAAAGCTCCTAAATTTAATCCAGCATTCCTTGAAAAACCTGAGGTATCTATTCTATATGATAAAGATACTAAAGAAGTTATAAAGTTAGGATCAGAACGTCGTGAAAAAATAACATATGACGAACTTCCTCAAGTATTGGTGGATGCTATTGTAGCAACAGAAGATTCTAGATTTTTTCAACATAATGGATTCGATGCTCCTAGATTTTTAAAGGCTTCTCTTGGACAATTAGCAGGACACAGTGATGCTGGTGGTGCTTCTACCTTATCTATGCAAGTTATCAAAAATAGTTTTACTTCAACAGAGGCTTCTGGTATCGCTGGAATTATTCGTAAATTTACGGATATCTATCTTGCCGTATTTAAATTAGAAAAGAATTATTCTAAAGAAGAAATTATCGAGTTCTATGTGAATAATCACTTTCTAGGTGGAAATATTTATGGTGTAGAAGAAGCTAGTCAAGCCTATTTTAATAAAAATGTTAGTGATTTAAATTTATCAGAAGCAGCCACACTTGCTGGAATGTTTAAATCTCCAAACTATTATCGTCCAACAGTAAATCCTATTAATGCAACTGAAAGACGAAAGACCGTTTTATATCTTATGAGAAAACACGGCTATATTACAAAAGAGGAAGAAGAGTTAGCTAATAGTATTCCTGTCAATACTTTAACAGCAGATGCTTCGAATGCGAATAGTGGTGCTCATCAATACCAAGGATATATTGATACTGTCGTAGAAGAACTAGAAGATAAATATGGAGTCAATCCTTATGTTACCCCAGTGTTAGTTTATACTAATATGGATCGTGCTAAACAAGATGCCGTAAATCGCATTATGAGTGGAGAAAACTTTGCGTGGGTAAATGATGTTGTACAGTCTGGTGTATCCGTATTAGACTCAGAGACTGGAAAAATACTAGCAGTTGGAGCAGGACGCAATAAAACGGGAGCTAATGAATTTAACTTTGCAACACAAATGAATAGACAACCTGGTTCTACTGCTAAACCATTATTCGATTACGGTCCTTTAATGGAGTATAATAATGCCTCTACTTATGGTTACTATAAAGATGGTACCTATTTTCCATTTATTGATGAGCCTTACTCCTACTCTAATGGAAAGTCCATCAACAACTGGGATGGTACTTTCATGGGGGTTATGAGTATGAGACGCTCTCTTGCTCTTTCTAGAAATATACCAGCAGTAAAAGCGTTCCAACAAGTAGATAATAAAAAAATTATAGAGTTTGTAACAAACCTTGGAATTCAACCCGAAATAGAAAATGGAAAAATTCATGAAGCTCACTCTTTAGGTGCCTTTAATGGAGTTAATCCTGTACAAATGAGTGCAGCTTATGCAGCCTTCTCAAATGGCGGATATTATAATGAACCATATACTGTTACAAAACTAGAATTCCGTGATACTGGTGAAGTGAAAGAACATAAGTCAAACAAGAAAAAAGTTATGAGTGACTCTACTGCTTTCATGATTGCTAGTATATTACAAGATGTGCAACTAAGTAGTTCTACTATTCCTAATGTAGCAGCTAAAACTGGTACTACAAATTATGATGAAGCTACAATTAAGGCAAAGAATTTACCAGCAGATGCAATAGGTGACTCATGGGTAGTAGGATTTACTACTAAAACGGTTATCGGTATGTGGTATGGATATCAAAAAATTGATTCTACTTATGTATCAAGAAATGTTCCTGCTACAATTCAAAGAGATAAACTTTTCAGAACTCTAGCTCAAGAAGTATTTGAAAAGAATAAGGAACCATTTGCACAACCAAATAGTGTTGTAAAACTACCAATTGTTTCTGGATCAAACCCAGCACAAATTGCAGGTAGTGGTGCCGGAAATGTAGTATATGAATATTTTAAAAAGGGGTACGAACCTAAAGAGACAGCACCTTCAGAACCTACACTTGCTGCTCCAACTGGTTTTAAGGCTAATTTTGATGGTAATAACAAAGTATTATTGAGCTGGAATGCAGTAGATCCTGGCGAGCCAAAAGAGGGGTATACGTTTGGATATAATATTTATTTCGGGGATACTTTAATTGATTTTACTGATAAAACAACTTATACTTATACTACCAATAATCCTTACGGAACATATAAGGTAATTGCTACTTATAAAGGATATAGTGGTATTCAAAGTGCCCCTGCAACTGATACTTTAAAAGAAGTTTCTACAACTCCTTCTCCATCTCCTGGACTACCAGATATAAAATTGGCACTTACTTATAGTGGTAATACTACTCTTATAGGAGGTTCTCTTACTCTTAATTCATCTGATTTTACAGTTACAAATAATGGAAATACTGTATCAGCTACTGTATCTAATTGTACTCCTAATCCAATTACTACTACTGGAAATATAAATGTTTCATGCAAGGTTTCTTATAATAATAGAGAATATAGTGTATCCACTAAAATTATGGTATCATCTTCAGAAAATAATCCATAGAAATCAGTATTAAAACTATTAAAAAACGATATAGTCACAAGCTATGTCGTTTTATTTCTATCAAATTCATTAATCAAAATAAAAAAGAGAAAGGAATTTCCTATTATCCTTTCATAAAATATTATATTTAATTCCTAATAAATTTTAGGTACTACAACACTAAATTATTGAACTTGAGTTAATAATAATCAACTCAGCTACTGACTTTACCAGTGGAATTTCTTTTTGTAATTGAATCTCATCCCTATATGGTTTATATCGTTCTTGGTTTTTACTACTTTTACTATGCACCAAAGAATTTCTAATAAAATATATTCGCTTAGCAAGCTGGATATAAATTCCTTGCATATCTGACCATGGAATTGTAGGTGCATTACAAAATCCAGCCTTATTCAATTCATAATACTGAATAGCAGTCGAGTCCATTTCCGAAATACGTGTTTTCAAATCATCTATAGGTACATATTCATTTAATACAAATTTAAGTGATTCCAATTCATTTCCTTGTCCTGCTTCATCATTCATTTTTAATCGATTTTTCACAAAAAGTGCTACCTCATATAATTTATCATCACTTTTGTATGAAAATCCAGGATTTGTAATCCTTTCTCGTAGATCTGTAATCATCTTTTTCCTAAATACTTCATCATAAAAATACTCCATAACATGATAAAAGGAAATAAATTTTATATAGGGATCTGATGTGGAAAGCGCCATTTTATAATAATCGACAACATCACTTAAATATTCACGCAATGGTGGCGTATCAAATTGTTCAAACTTAATTCTTTCTCTATAATTTCTATTTAAATGAAAAACCTCATTAATATTAGAAAACTCAATACAAGAACAATTGCAACGATACATAAATTGGAAAACAAATGATGTTTTATATTTTCGAAAGTCTTCAACGGTTATAGCATCATTTGTTTCAATTTGAAGTGATAATTCACGTATTAACTGAGGTAATATTACTTCTAAACTCATTGTTTCACCTTCGCTTATATAGCGTCGTAAACTTTCTGGTCGAGTTAATCTCAAAAAAAATGGTGGCCAACAATGATTTGGTTCATCTATAATTTTCATTATTAAAAAAGCACAATACTCTATCGATGGAAAACCTAATGTATATTTAATACCATTAGCAATATCGGACGATACGACAGGATATTGTTCTCTTCCCATCATAGGATATTCTAAACTAATAGCTATCTCATAACTATTTTCAGAAAATAATTCTAACTTTTCAAATAATTTCGCATTAACTCTATCATATAATTCCCGCAATTCTGAATTGGTAATTATAAAATCGGCAATATTAGATTGTTGAGAAAAACCTAATCTATTTTGAAAACTAATTACAATATCATCTTCATTTTCTTCAACTATATGTTTTCCAAAAATTTTACCAACCATTTTCTTAAATTCATAAAATGTCGCCATTAATATCTCCCTTACCTCTAAATAATACATTTTAATTGCTAACTTATTTTTTACATATTTCTTTTATCAAGCATTCTTCACACTCTGGTTTCATTGCTTTACAATAGTAGCGACCAAATAAAACCATTTGTTTATGACGTTTTCCCCACTCTTCTTTTTTAAATTTCCTTTTTAACTTTTTTTCTATATCTAAAATATTATCCTCTTCCTTTGCAAGATGTAATCTTTTACTAACACGTTCTACATGAGTATCAACTGCAAACTCTGGATAGTTATATAATTCACTTAAAACAACACTCACAGTTTTTCTACCAATACCTGGAAAGGTCTCTAGAATTTTTCTATCAATAGGCATTTTACCTTGATAATCATCAACAATCATTTTTGCTATATTATGCACATACAGGGCTTTTTTTCGAAAAGAACCTAATGGTCTTAAAATCATCTCCAATTCTTGAATAGGAGCGTTTTTTAAATCATTCAGCGTTTCATACTCTTTGAATAAAACTTTTGTTACTTGATTGACTCTTTTGTCTGTTGTTTGTGCACTCAGCATAACTGCAATTAACAATTCATAATCTTTTGCATAATTCAATTCACAGCGAGGATTAGGAATTAGTTCATCTAAATAATTTCCAATAATTTCTACTTTATTCATCATCATCAAACCAATCATAATCAAAAATTTCAGAGGGTTGTTCTTTTTCTTTTCTACGTTTCATTTTATTTTTCATAACATCCTCCTTTGTTTTTAGTCCCAATTTTCCCCATTCATACAAAATCTTATCAATATATCGTAAATTGGAAACGCCATTAAATGTTGCCTCTTTAAGTGCCTCTGTAATTATTTCTTCACTCATATTATTCTCTAACCAGGCTTTAATAATTTCATATTCCATAGGACTAAGTGTTCTTCCAAACTCCTTCTCAATAACACTAAATATACTACTTTTAGAGTGATCTTTTTTAACCATATCCTCTGTCATAATTAAAGAAAAACGATTATAAAAATCTTCTAACTTTATAATTTCCTCTATCAGCCCTTTTTCATTTTTAATTGTTTCTACAGTCAATAAATGCTTTTCACTTAGTACACTAATATAATTCATTACTTCTTTTAAATCAATACCTAAATCCTTACAAATCGTTTCAGGATTAAATAGCAAAGAATCTCCTTGATTGGATAAATACATTAAAAATATAAATTCATCTAAGGATATTTTTAGTTTTTTATAATTGTTAAACATATAAAGTGGAATTATTATATGTTTTTGCTTCATAATGTCTATAAGTTTATTATTGGTCATTTCATGCTCCTTCCTGTAGCCTATATTTTAACTTTTATAGTGTTCTGTGCAATATAATAAAATATTTTCTTTTCTGTTTTCTAATCTATTATACAAAATTTCCTGTTCAATATCATCAAATATTTTTTTTAAATAAGATCCTTCTGGCCTATTAAGTGCCTTCATTATATCATCTCCAGTTACCATGATATCTTTTCTATCATGAATAGGAAGACTATTGTATAATTCTGTTATTTCTTTAGTAGATTGTCCCCTCATCTCTTCTACCACTGAACTTACATAAAGACCATATTTATATAAGATAGTACGATTCATATTATCAAACTGATAGACCTCTTGAATACTTTGAATTAATTCTTTTTCGTTACTAGTAAAGGGGTATAAATCTGTAACATTTAAAATAGCCCAAATAGCCATTAAGGAGTCTGTATATTTCACCTCGTTTAAAGATAGAAGGTCTAATTCACAATCTAAATTTAGGCGTATTAATAAAGATATACCTTTTTTGGCATTTTTACTTGTAAAAATCTTATCTAATTCTTCTCTTTTTCGCTCATAAGATAACAACTTTAATAATTTCTTATTTCTTTTAATAGCACACTCTATTTCTTCCGTTAAATCAAAATCAAGAGTAGTAGCAAAGCGAACAGCCCGTAAAATCCGTAAGGCATCCTCGGAAAACTTTTCATCACTATTTCCTATTGTCTTAATAGTATGCTGTTCTAAATCCTCTCGACCATTCAGGAAATCCACAATTTCTCCATCTTTATCCATACAAATTGCATTTATTGTAAAATCTCTTCTTAATAAGTCTTGATATAAATTATCGATATACATTATTTGAATAGGCCTTCGATTATCCTTATAAGCAATTTCCTTACGAAAAGTAGTTATTTCAAATCGAATATTTTTTCTTAATACGACAACTGCACCATAATCATCTTTAGGGATAACACTATCAGGAAAAATTTCTTTCAATTCTTTTGGTGTAGCAGACGTATTAATATCAATATCGTTAGTATCTAAATTTAAAAGATAATCCCTCACGAATCCCCCTACTAAATAAGCCTTATATCCATGACTTTCAATTACCTCTAAAATCTTCAAAGCGGTATTAAGCATATCATCACCATCTTTATTGTAGCACAATTTAAAAAAAAATAAAAAGCCTTGTGGCCTTTTATTAGTTAACTGCGTCTTTAAGTGCAGAACCTGCCTTAAATGAAACAGCATTTCTAGCAGCGATTTGAACAGTTGCTCCAGTTTTTGGATTACGTCCTTCACGAGCTGCTCTTTTTGAAACTGAGAAAGTTCCAAAACCAACTAATGGTACTTTATCACCTTTCACTAATGCATCAGTAATTACTGTAAATGTTGCATCAATTGCACGAGTAGCATCAGCTTTCGTAAGTCCAGCAGCTTCAGCTACTGCTTCTACTAATTCCACTTTTTTCATATTATCAAATTTACCTCCTTCGATTTTCTAAGCACATAGTATGCTTACATATATAACTTACCATTTATTCCTTTAAATTGCAACAAAAATGAAGAAAATTGACAATATTTTTATTTCTTCTTTGAAAGTTTTTCATTAATCTCTGATAGAAGAGAAACAATATGCCCTAACCCATAAAATAACAAGCATATTAGAAAACTTCCAAACCAAAAAAATATAGTTAGAGATAAATTAAATTGTCGTTGTGTACATGTACCAAATATTCCTGATGCTTCACAAGCTGGAAATAAATTTCCTAAAATAATTCCTATTACAAATAATATAATAAAAGTCACTAAAGAAATCATTTGATACCCATTTAATTTTTGTTTTTGTACCTTTTTGGCAATAGTATTAATCTTGGGAAGTTCTTCTTTCTCTTTATCGATTTCATCAAATAAATCAGTCATCTTCTCACCTCTTATTCCTTTTCTTTTATTTTTTTCTTTTTAATAAATTCTAAATGACAATTGTAAAGATAAACATATCTTGCAAACATCATCATATAAATACAATTAAATAATGCAAGTACCACAGATTGAAAATTTTCCACTAAAATCAAATTAGTTACCAATAAAATAACAGATAAAATGCCGACTGCATAAAAATACCATTCATTTGTTACTTCATCAAAAGGAATACGTTCTAATTTCAATTCATAATAAAATCTGGTATCCTTCATAAAAGTATATACAATATAAAAGAGAATTACTAAATTTAGGGAACAAGAAATTAAAGATGTTATTCCAAAAGATTGAAATACTGTCAAAAGAGAAGCAAATGTATTTAAAAAATAAACTATAATTAGCAATATATTTAAAAAATTAAAATATCTCTTTCCGATTTTTGTTTTTAACATGATAAAATAGACAAGTACTAGTATATAAGTACTATTATAATTCAGCAATGATCTAAAAATATCTTCTGCTCCTAAATTACTTTTAACGGCAAATGACTGTGATAAAATAACGATAATGCCAATAAATACAATTAGAATATTTGTTAAGACATTAGGATTATCATACCATTCTTTTTCTGTTTTTATTTTCTCCATAGATACCTCCTTATACTTCATTAATATTATAACATAGTTTTACGAAAAATTAATGAAATCTATTAAAAATTGTAAAATTACTATTTCTATGATATAATGAGGGCATTTGGAGGTGGGAGTATGAGCTTACCAACAGTAGCATTAATCGGAAGACCAAATGTCGGAAAGAGTACCTTATTTAATAAAATTGCTGGGGAGCGAATTGCAATAATTGAAGATGTTCCAGGTGTTACTAGAGACAGACTATACCAAGAAGTTTCTTATAATAATAAGCCATTTTACTTAATTGATACTGGTGGAATTGATATGGGTAGTGAAACTTTTAACAGAGAGATTGAACTCCAAGCTCTAATTGCTATAGAAGAAGCAGATGTCGTTATTTTTATAGTCGATGGTAAAGAGGGTCTCACTAGCAATGATTTAAAAGTTCGAGATTATCTACGAAAAAGCAGTAAAAAAGTAATTGTGGCAATTAATAAAATCGATAATAAAGAGTCTCAAAACCATTTATATGATTTTTACGAATTAGGATTTGAAACTTATATTCCAATTAGTAGTATTCATAACACAGGGTATATTGAGTTAATGGATGAAGTTTGTCGTAATTTCAAAGAAAGAGAAAAAGGCCTTACGGATGAGAGATTAAAATTTTCGATTATTGGGAGACCGAATGTTGGAAAAAGTTCTCTAATGAACGCTTTATTAAACGAAGAACGAGTAGTAGTCAGTAATATTGCAGGAACAACACGTGATACGGTGGACTCTTTATTAAAGTATCATGGAGAAGAATATATTCTAATTGATACTGCTGGAATGCGAAAAAAGGGAAAAGTATTTGAATCTGTTGAAAAATATAGTCTTTTAAGGTCCTTACGAGCAATTGATAAAAGTGATATTTGCCTTGTAGTAATTAATGCAGAAGAAGGGATAAAGGAACATGATAAGCATATTGCAGGGTATGCTATTGAACGTGGGAAAGGTTTAATATTTGTTGTTAATAAATGGGATACTGTAAAAGACACTACTATTAAAGAATATGAAAAATTAATGCGTGCTGAATTTCAATTTGCAACATATGCACCTATTGTCTTTCTTTCTGCTTTAACTAAAAAAAGACTTCATACATTAATGCCTGAAGTAGTTAATGTTGGAAAAAATATTCATCGTCTTATTAAAACTAGTGTTCTAAACGAGGTATTACTAGATGCTTATCAATTAAATATTCCACCATCCTATAAAGGAAAGCGATTAAAACTTTATTTTTCACATCAAACAGGAGTAAAACCTCCCAAATTTACACTTCGTGTTAATAATAAGGGCCTCGTACATTTTTCATATGAGCGATATTTAGAAAATAAATTACGAGAAGCATTTGATTTTACTGGTACGCCAATTATTATTCAATTTAAAAATAGAAATGGGGAAGAGTAATGCTATTTAAAAAAGAAAATCCACAAACAATAATCGATGGCTTAGATAAAGCTTTAGAGATTTTACAAAAAAGATATGAACAAAAAAATATTACGCTAGAAGAATTTACAAAGAAATGTGAAGAGCTTGGAAAAAAAAGACAAAAGTATCAAAAGAAATTAGAAAAAGAACAGAGGCATTAAATGCCTTCTTTTTTGTTTTATCAATCATTTCTAATTGGAACAAATTTTCCTTTTATTACATATTCTGATAGTAGGAGGTTTTCTATGTTTAAAGATAATTTTTTTAAAAGGGTCGAAAATAAGACAAATGTTAATAAAGAAACTATTTTAGCACTTGCCAAAAAATTACAGGATTCTAATATGAAAAATGAAGATACTCTTAGAGAAGTGGTTAAAGATATTTCAAATCTTACAGGAAAAGAAGTATCAAAAGAAAAAGAGGATAAAATTATTAATGCTATTATACAGGATAAGGTTCCTAAAGATATCGATAAAATGTTTTAGGTAAAAACTTTTGTTTTCTGATAACAAA
The DNA here is from genome assembly GCA_910586195.1 of uncultured Bacilli bacterium. Classification (GTDB taxonomy): domain Bacteria; phylum Bacillota_I; class Bacilli_A; order RF39; family UBA660; genus MGBC119817. Next base: position 8,603 of record CAJUHO010000015.1, on the reverse strand, counting down.
AGTTCTTTTTTTTTGACAGAAGTCATACATTTAAATGAGTAAAAGGAGAATGTATATGGAAAAACAAGAAATTATTAAAAATATTGCAAAACGTTCTGGAGGAGATATTTATCTTGGTGTAGTTGGTGCTGTAAGAACTGGAAAAAGTACTTTCATTAAAAAAATGGTAGAAACCCTTATTGTTCCGAATATAGCAGATGAATATGAAAGAAAAAGAGCATTAGATGAAATTCCACAAAGTGCACAAGGAAAAACTATTATGACAACAGAGCCTAAGTTTGTACCAAATAATGCTGCTAAAGTAACAATTGATGAGGTGGAGTGTAAAATTCGTTTAATTGATTGTGTTGGTTATGTCATTGATAAAGCTCTAGGAATGGAAGATGAAAATGGGCCACGTATGGTAAAGACTCCGTGGTATGATGAAGAAATACCTTTTGTAGAGGCTGCTGAGGTAGGAACAGAAAAAGTTATTAATGATCATTCTACGATTGGTATTGTAGTTACGACAGATGGTTCTATTGGGGAATTTAACAGAAGTGATTATTTAGAGGCAGAAAATAGAGTTATTAGTGAACTTAAGAGTATTGGAAAACCATTTATTGTACTTTTAAACTCTACGCATCCAACTCTTCCTGAGACAGAAAGACTAGCAGAATCCCTACGAGAAGAACATCAAATTCCAGTTTTACCTATGAATATTGAAAATATGAACGAAAAGGATATGTATACAATACTCAGAGAGGCTCTATATGAATTTCCTGTCTTAGAAGTAAAAATTAACATGCCAGAATGGATTGCCATATTAAATGCTGATAATCCTATTAAAATGAATTATATTGATGCCATTAAAGAAAGCGTCGTAGAAATTGATAAGCTTCGAGATATTGAGAATATCACGAATGGGTTCTTAGAAAATGACGTTATTGAAAAAGCCTACTTATCAGAAGTAGACCCTGCAACTGGTATTATCACCATCTCTTTAAATGCACCTGCTGATTTATATGAAAAGACGCTAACCAATATTATCAACATTGACGTAAATAGTAAAGCTGAGCTACTTTCCTTATTTCAGGATTTTAATATTGCAAAACGCGAGTATGATCAAGTAAAATATGCCCTTTCTATGGTAAAACAGACAGGATATGGAGTAGCAATCCCTGCTCTTACAGACATGCGCCTAGAAAATCCAGAAGTTGTAAAACAAGGTAGCCGTTATGGAATTAAATTAAAGGCTGTGGCACCATCTATCCACATAATAACTATAAAAATGATGTGGAAAAGTTTGATAGATGGGTTAATGCGAGAAGTAGAAAGCCATTTGAGTTTGTTTATGAAGTGGAAAGTTATGTTAGTTTAAATATAGTATAATAGCAATTATTTTAAAAAATAGTTGTTTTTTTATTGCATTTGAGTTGTTTGGTAGGCTTTTTGAGTATAATATATATAGAAGCAGTTGAAAGGTTGTTGTAATATGTCGAAGAAAAAGTTAGGAATTGGAACAATAGATATAAATAAAAAGTTTAAAGACAAAGAAGAAGCAATGAAGTATGCGAAAAGATTAAAGCAGTTTATAGATGATTTGTGCGAAAGAAAAGGTTGGCAAGCATCAGCAATTATAGGTATAAGTAGATTAAAAAAAGAAGTAAGTAATATAAGATATGAAGTAAGTGGAAAAAGAGGTCGCCCTAAAAAGATAGTAAATATAGATAATGCTATAGCTAATAATTGGTATAAAGGCGATTATTTAGTTGATTGGCATTTGCATATATTAATAGTAAGTAAGCCAAGTTATGCTTTTAGGAATGCGATTAAATGCTATATAGATAAGAATTGGAAAGATATTGATAATGAGCATATAGTAAAAGAATTTAATTTAGAAGATTTAGATAAGAAAGAAGTATATAAGAAAAAATGTAATGTAAAAATGGCTGATTATTTTATATGGCAAAGTGAGGAAGTAATGTTTTGCCATCGTAATTGTAGTGGCGAAGAAGATTTGAAGTATAGTTTAAAGCAATATTATTATGAGTATTTAAAAGTGGATAGTGCTAAGATAAGATTAATTAGAAAGCATAGAGCTAAGCCAATGAGTGAAGAAATGTATTTAAAGCGATTAGAAAAGATAGAAAGTAAGTTTATTGATATAAGAGATTATTTTTTAGAATTAAGTAAAGAAGATGATGAAAAGATGAAAGATGAGTTTATGAAGCAAGTAAGATTTAGCAAAATTGCAGAAAATTATAATAAAGATCAGAAAAATTATAGTATAAGGCGTAGAATAGAGGAAGATGATAGCCCATTTTAAAAGGAAAAAGCCATAAAAAAATGATAGAATTATCTATCATATAATATATATAAATATGTATATAATAAACTATATAACAAAGTATATGTGAATGGTAATTAAATAAGTAAATAGATATATATATTAGTATATAATTAGTAACAAAAGTTATATACATATTATAAGTATAAATCGCTTTAATTAAATGAAATAAAAAGGATTTTATAATAAATCAGTATATAGGGAGAGATAGTTAAGAATTTAATCCATCTATATATGCCTCTGCTTTTTCTTTATCAATATTAGATAGTTTATTAATCTTATTTAAAAGCATAAAATCTTTATCAGAAATATTATTTGGTTTAATATCATCAATTGGCATATCATATTTAGTTCTGCATAGTAGATAATCAATAGATGTATTATAATAGTTAGCAAGTTTAATAAGCATATCCGAACTTGGAAATACCCTGCCAGTTTCGTAAGAAGATATAGTTTCTTGGGTAATATTCAAATCCATAGCAACTTTAGTTTGTAATAATTTCTTAGAGTTTCGTATTTGCTTTAAGTTGTTTTCCATATATATCGTCCTCCTTTATATATAATTTTAAAGATATTAAAAGTTAGTGATAGCAATATTAGTTATATTTATATAATCAATATTGTATATTTTTGAAAAATAATATATAATTATATAGAGGTGTATTATGAAAGAGAAAGTATTTTATAGTAAGCAAGTAAAGCATTATGAGGGATTAGGCATAAGACAAGGTGCTAATTGTATTGTTAAGTTGAGTAATTATGAATTGAAGTTGTGCGATATTAAAGGTCGCCCTATTGTTGGAATTAGTTTAAAAGATATAAGCAATGTTGCTATTATTAGCGATAAAGAAATAATAGAAAAAGATAAAAGTGTTATTGGCAGAGGTATTGTTGGTAGTGTTTTATTTGGTGGAGCTGGTTTAATATTAGGTGGATTAAGTGGTTTAAATAAAAAGCAAGTAATCCAAAATGTAGATTATTTAATTATAAATTATAAAGATAATGGCGAAGATAAAGTTATAAATGTATATGCCGATGCTGGGGTTATAAATAATGGATTTATAAAATGGATTAATAAGTTTGTAGATATGTCTAAAAAAGATGTAAAATGCCCATATTGTAATAGTGATATAAAAGATATTGATGTAAAATGTCCTAATTGTGGTAAAAGAGTTAGAGGCGAAAAGCAATTGAAAATATTAAAATGGGTTTTTATTGGTAGTATAGTATTTTTAATTGTTGTTATTGGTGCTATTGCAATGGCTGCTGGTGGTGGCAGTAATAGAGATATGAATATAATAAAAAGAGTTGCTAATGTAGAAGATGAGCAAGCAGAAAAAATAGATAATATTTTAAATGATATTGGTATAAAAGATATTGATGATATGAAAGCAGATAGCGAAGGATTAGATGGATTTGAAGGTGAAGGATCCAAAGGTTATAGAATAAAAACAAGTTTTAGCGATAATGTAATATTATATTTAGATGGTAATAATAATGTTATATGTATAAGATATGCTGATAAAGATTATTATAGAAATGGTAATATATTGAATAGATTTGAATAATAATAAATAAGCGTTTATAGCGATTTTAAGGCATTTAATATAATTATATTAAGTTGCTTTTTTTATCGAAATTTGCAAGAAATAAATAGGAATTATTAAGCAATTTGATATATAATAATATTTAAGGTGGTGCTATGGGTAAGTTAAATGAATTGTAAATAAGTATGATATTGATTTTATGTTGTTATTGCCAAGCGAAGAAATAAAGGAAGTTTATAGTATTTAAAAAAGTAAAGGTTTATAAAGATTTAATTTGATTAGAAATTAAGTCTTTTTTTGTATTTATAAAAGTTATTAATTGATTTTCTAAATATTTAAAAAGTTTTTGGACGTTTCTAAAAAAACGTGTTGAGTGTTTGAAAAAATGAATATATTATATTTTATTGTAAGGAGGTGCAGTTATGAAAGAAGATATTTTAATGATGATGATTAGAAATCTTGGAAGTGATTTTGAAGATGTCATAGCAACGGGTTTAGAAGAACAAAAAGAATTATTCCCCTATTGTATGGCTTGTGTTAATTTTATATATGAATTAAAGGTGCAAGGAATAAATGCTAATTTGAATTATTTTAGTGAGTTGGTAAGAAGCGAGTTATATGAAGAATGTAAAAGATATTTAGTAAGGTAGGTTTTAAGTATGAATAGTAAAATATTTGGTTATGCAAGGGTTAGTAGTAAAGAACAAAATGAAGAGAGGCAATTAATAGCCTTTAAAGAATATGGAATTGATGAAAGAGATATTTATATTGATAAGCAAAGTGGAAAAGATTTTAATAGAGAGCAATATAATATTTTAAAAAATGTATTAAGGGAAAATGATTTATTGGTTATTAAGAGTATTGATAGGCTTGGTCGTAATTATAATATGATAGTTGATGAGTGGAAAGATATTGTTAAAAATATTAAGGCAGATATTGTTGTTATAGATATGCCCCTATTAGATACGAGAAATAATAAAGATTTATTAGGGACATTTATTAGCGATTTAGTATTGCAGATATTAAGTTATGTTGCAGAGCAAGAAAGAAGTTTTATAAAGCAAAGACAAAAAGAAGGAATTAGTAATGCTAAAAATAATGGTGTTAAGTTTGGTAGACCCAAAATAGAAAAGCCACATAATTTTGATGATGTAATTTTAAGATGGAAAAATAAAGAAATTAAAAGTAAAGAGGCTATGGAATTATTAGGATTAAAGCCAAATAGTTTTTATAATTTATTAAAAAGATAGCAAAAATAGATAAAATTGATAAAAAATTGCATAAAATTGAAGAAAATTGCTGAAAATCGCAATTTTTGAAATATTAATTTCGTATAATATATATGAGGGGAAAAAATATAAATTATTAGTATAAGCAAAAATTAGTTGTTTATGCATTTTGTAGAATAAAAAATATTATATTATTTGTGAATAGAGAATATGATTAAATGTAATAGAGAAAGGTGGAAAAAAGTATGCATATTATGGAAGTTGATAATAATGGAAATAGCATAAAAGATAGTTATGTAGATGAATATGGCAATGAAGAAGTGCTATATGAAAATGAAGAATTAAAAGAATATAGCGATTTTGGTTTATTTAGAAGTGTTATATGTAGTTTTAAATTGGAATTGAATATGAATAGAAGATTATATAAAAATGGTAGCATATCAAAAGAATTATATGAGAAAGTAGAAAATATAATTTTAGATGAGATGAAGCCTTGGGAAAGTATAATGGAAGTTTAGGTGTTAGTATGGATTTATATAAAATTAGAGAAGAATTGAAGTCTAAAAGTATATATGATTTGCCATTAAGGGTTACATATTATGCGAGGGTATCGACAGATAAGTATGAGCAGTTAAATTCATTAGATAATCAAGTTGGTCATTTTGAAGATTTAATAAAAGGAAATAATAATTGGATATTTGTAGATGGCTATATAGATGAGGGTATTAGTGGTAGTTCGACAGAAAAAAGAGATAGTTTTAATAGAATGATAAAGGATGCCAAAAGCAAAAAGTTTGATTTGATTTTGACAAAAGAGGTATCGAGATTTGCAAGGGATACATTAGATAGTATTAAAAATACGAGGGAGTTATTAGCAGATGGAATTGGTGTATTCTTTTTATCAGATAATATAAATACATTATTGCCCGATTCGGAATTAAGGCTTACAATTATGGCATCGTTAGCACAAGATGAAATTAGAAAGTTGTCAGAAAGAGTTAAGTTTGGTTATCAAAGGTCAATAAAAAATGGTAGAGTTTTAGGCAATAATGATATATGGGGCTATGAAAAAAAAGATGGTAAATTAGTTATAAATGAAGAAGAAGCCAAAATGGTAAAGAGAATATTCGAGTTATATGTAAGTGGTAAGTATGGGTTTCATTCAATAGCGAGAATATTATATAATGAGGGTTATAAAAATAGAAATGGAAATGTATTAGCCTATTCTACAATTTCGTATATCATTAGAAATCCAAAATATAAAGGTTATTATTGTGGAAATAAAACGACAGTAGTTGATTATAAATTAAAGACAATAGTAAAAAAAGATGAAGAAGATTGGGTTATGTATAAAGATAATGAGGCAGTGCCTCCAATAGTTAGTGAAGAAATATGGGATTTGGCTCAAAAGATTTATAATAAGCGAAAGGATAAGGTAAGTGATGTAGATAAGAAAGTATATCAAAATAGGTATCCATTTTCAGCAAAAATAAAGTGTGTAGAGCATAATAGGAGTTTTCATAGAAAAGTATATGCCTATAAAACAAAAGATGATGAGGTAGTATGGTTATGCCCTCATAATAATAGGACAAAAGATGATAAGTGTAAGACGCCTGTTTTATATGAAAAGGAATTGTTAAAAATATTAAGGGAACAGTTAATAGATTTTATTAGTAATAAGAAGTCGATAGTATATAGCCTTACAAAATTGTATAGAGAAAATATTAGTTTAAGAGATTTTGATAAGGAAATTGCGAAAAAAGAAAGTGATATTAATAAAATTAATAAAGAAAAAGATAAATTGCTTAGCCATAATATAAATGAGATTATTAGCGATAAAGAATTTAAGCAAAGAAATGATATTTGCAATGATAAAATTAGCGAATTAGAAAAAGAAATTGAAAATATAAAAGATGAGCAGATTAAGGCTAATGATATGGAAAGTGAAATAATGAAATTGGAGGCTTTATTAGAAGATGAGATTAATTGCCCTAGTGATGAAGTATTATTTGATTTATTAGATGAAATATTAGTTTATAACAGTAAAGATAAGAAAAGTGTTAAATTGAAGATTTATTTAAAAATTGGCAAGGAAATAGAAGCCAATTATATTAATCCCAAATCACAGCATTTTCATATTACTAAGGCACATGATACGTGTAGATGTCGAAAGTACATTTGAACCAATTATTGGTAGTGAGGCACAAAGCAAGGAGTTAATTGATTCTCTTATGAAAAATGATGAAAAAGATGCTACTAGTATTTGGAAGAGCGAGCTCTTTGGACGTAGTTTAGACGTTATTGTTCAAGAAGGGATTCAATCTAAAATCAATTTAATGCCAGATAATATTCGTTATAAATTACAGCAAACATTAACCAAAGTAGTTAATAAGGGTTCTAATAATATGATTGCTATTGTATTATAACAAATACAAATGTTCCTTAAATCTAAGAATCAAAATGAAATTCATATCAAATTGATTCTTTTTTATTTTATATATTTTAATTCTTACGTAGTACAGATAATTAAGAATAAGCGATTACCTATATTTGTACTATAATAAATATTTCCAAAAAATTCATAAAGCTAATTACTTTATGAGTTTTTTATATAAGAAAATAAATTTCAGTTTGCACTCAAAACAAGACGGATGGAAGCGTCACTTCCAATGCCACTACCATAAGCAGAACCAAAAACACCTGCAACTATTTTACTCACATAAGAACCTCCACGAGCAGACCACGGATATTGTGCAGTTGTCATATACAAACAATCATTATACCATTCTGCAGTTTCATTCAAGGCATGAGAGAGGCATGCTCTTCCATTACATGCTGTCAAAGAATTACCACTAACATAAAAGTTATAATATTTATCCTCTAGCCAACTTTTTCCAGTAAAAGTACCTCCGTCTCCCAATAATCCTGTATATCCAGAATTTACTGTTATACTTATTCCAGTATATTTCCCTGCTTCTGGTGCATAGTTGCCCATCATATAATCCCAAGCACCTCCTGACATATCATAAATTCCATAGATTGTACCCGTCGTTGATGCTCCCGTTCCTGATAAATTTTTATCATACGTATATTGACATCCGTAATCCGTCTTTGTATTACTTGGAGCACCATAACTACAACCTGTTATATATTGATTTGATTTATTCTGGTATATTTCTTTATTCGCTCCCCTATAATTTCTGTTACCAATTTTTCCATACTTACTTTGTGTAAGGTATGAAGCTAGGGCCCACTCACTATTCTTCATCGCATGTGAATCTATTCGACTACTATTAAATCCATATCGATTTCCACTTTTTGTCACATTTCTTCCTACCTCTGCTATATTAGACATTTCTATTGATCTCCAACTCGCAACATTCGGCTTTATCATAGCATCTAGTGTCATCACATTTCCTCCTCCATTTACATCACTTGGATTAGAACTACTCGTCTCAAACTTTCCTACCCAGATTCCTGATAGCTCTTCTGTTCCAA
>CAJUHO010000014.1 GCA_910586195.1 uncultured Bacilli bacterium | reverse complement strand
CAAGTGGAACAACAATTCCAATGGATGATATCGAAACGATGTGGGTATGGATACCGAGGTACTCTTATACAATAGGAAGTGAAGATGGAGATGCCTATTATGGAAAGAAGGGAGAATACCTAAGTGGTGTACCGACCCAAGCGTTACCAGGAGAGATAGATATTAGATTTATCCCAAAATCAGCAAAAGAGACAGGAAGTGGGAAGTATAAAGTAGTAGAAGGAGTAAAGAATTGGAGAACGCCAGATGGGTTTACATTTGGAGATGAAGATCTAAGTGGAATTTGGGTAGGAAAGTTTGAGACAAGTAGTTCAAGTCCTACCACTACAAATGGTGGAGGAAATGTAACAAACCTAGATGCGATGATAAAGCCGAATGTAACAAGCTGGAGAGGAATACAGGTCGCTAATATAGCCGAAGTTGGAAGAAATGTAACAAAGAATGGGAATCGCTATGGGTTTAGTACGAACAAGTTAGATTCCCATGCGATGAAGAATAGTGAATGGGCACTAGTTGCCTATTTAAGTCAAAGTAAATATGGAAAACTGGGAAATAGGAATTATAGTGGAGTGAATAAAGAGGTATACCAGAATAAATCGGACCAATTTATAACAGGCTGTAGTTATGGTGCGCCAAGTAAAGCAGTTGTTGATTATGGATGTCATTATATGTATAATGTAAGTCCAGAAGGAATAGGAGCCTCAACAACAGGAACGATATATGGAATCTATGACATGAGTGGAGGAGCTTGGGAGTATGTGATGGGTAATTATGTACTAGATGGGAATAAATATTCGGGAGCAAGTAATTCATTAAATTCTGGTTATACAGGCCTTCTTCAAGATGGGACCACATTTACAGGAAAGAACTTTCTAGAAGATGAATACTATGATTTTTATACTAGCAGTAATCCGCTGACAGCGTGTAATGGTAAAACGTGTACTAGCCAGGCATTGAATGAGGTAACAGAATGGTATGGAGATTATTCATATTTACTAAATGAACAATACCCATGGCTTATGCGTGGTGGAAATTGTCGCGATGGTAGTATTGCAGGTGTTTTTTATTTTTCCAATGCTTCTGGGGGCACCTATGGTAATGGAGCATTTCGTTTAGTATTAGTAACAAATTAGAAAAAAGTTCTCTGTTCGATTGTTTGTTGCGAAAATATGTTCTATAATAAGCGTGGAGGAGATTTCATGAAGGAGAGAATTATATTTCATATTGATGTTAACAATGCATTTCTATCATGGACTGCTGTGTTGCTTTTACATCAAGGATATCACCAAGATATTCGAAAAATCCCATCTATTATTGGAGGGGATGAATTAAAAAGACGTGGTATTGTTTTGGCTAAGTCTCCTGTTGCGAAAAAATTTGGAATCGTAACAGCAGAAACACTATATTCTGCTAGGAAGAAATGCCCTAATGTAGAGGTTTTCTCTCCGAACTATGAATGGTATTATCAAAAGTCGAGAGAGCTTGTAAAATATTTATCGAAATATACCCCTATTATCGAACAGTTTTCAGTGGATGAATGTTTTCTAGATATGACAGGAACAAACTATTTATATAAAGATTATTTGGCCCTTGCCACTTTTATTAAAGATGATATTAAGAAAAAGTTTGGTTATACTGTTAATGTTGGTGTGGCGAATAATAAGCTCTGTGCTAAGATGGCTTCTGATTTTTTAAAACCAGATAAAGTACATACACTGTTTAAAGGTGAAATTAAAGAAAAACTTTGGCCTTTACCAGTGGGAGATTTATTTATGGTAGGCAGAAAAACAGCACTGGAGCTAGAAAAGATGAATATTAAAACAATAAGGCAATTAGCAGAGGCTCCTAAATCTATATTGATTCGTCATTTTAAAAGTCAAAGCGTTTATTTGAAAGAGGCGGCAAATGGAATTGATATGACACCAGTGGATGCACATTCTAGTAAAAATGAAAGTATTAGTATTTCAGAGACACTTCCTTATGATTATCAGGATGGAGAAAAGTTAGAAGAAATATTATTCCGCCAAACGGAGGAAGTTGCAAGGCAACTTAGATATCAAAAAAAATATACACAGACAATTGCCGTTGTTTTTAAAAATAAGGATTTTAAAAATTATTCAGCGCAGACGAAACTAATGAATACAACAGATAAAACAGAAGAAATCTATAAATGGGTATTAAAGGTATTTCGTGGAAATTGGAAACAAGATCCGATTCGACTAATTGGAGTAAGGCTTGCTAGTTTGACTGCAACAAAAGAAAAACAACTATCTATTTTTGATAATAATGAGGAAGAGGCAGAAGACGATATTCAAAGAACACTAGATGAGATAAATAAAAAATATGGTGCTGTCAAAATAGCCCCTGCATCATTAAAATTATTAGGGCAATGTAGGACCAAGAATCAGTATAAGAAAAGTGAATGATTATTTTTATAAATAAATTTCTAAATAATGAATGCTTTTTCTAAATTTTTTTGTATAATAATGATGGAGGGAAAATATGGAATTTATTGTTAAAAAATGTCAAAAATGTGGTGCACAAGTAAATATGATTCGTAAGTGCCAATGTGAGGATGATTGTATTTCTTGTTGTGGGGAGAAAATGCAAGAATTAAGAGCGAATGAAGTAGATGCTGTTATTGAAAAGCATGTACCTAATTATGAAATTATGGATGGAAGTGTTGTAGCAGTTGTCAATCATGTAATGGAAGAAGATCATTATATTGAGTGGATTTCTTTAGTGACAGATACTTCTTGTGAATATATTTATTTGAAACCTGGAGATATTTCTTCAGTTACCTTTAAAGGTAAAACGAGTGGTACTTTGTATTCGTATTGTAATAAACATGGTCTTTGGAGTAGTAAGATACAATAGAAAATTTGTTAATTGTTTGATAAAAGTAGTAATTGTTGAGTAATTTGATAGAGACAAACGATATAGATTCTTTAGTATAATTAGGATTGCTGCCTTTAGAAATGTTAGAATATATAGAAAAAATGTGGGGTTTGCTTCAGATGAGAGATTGAGGATAAAAGCCAAAACTTATATAAAAAAGTAAGTATAAAAACGTAGAAAAAGTAATAGAAAAGAAATAGGTAGTAGCTTATTTCTTATTTTTTATAGAGAATAAATTAAAAAAAGTGTAAAAAATGCTTGCAAAATAAGGAAATAGCATGCTATAATTAGTCGTGTGTGACTGCTTAGATGTGTGAGGTTGCCGATACACCGGGATAAGTTGTCGAGGTGTAATCGGGTTATTTGCACGGAGCGAGTCTATACTAGATATAGGCGAAGGGAGGATTTAAAATGTCAACAGCAAAAGTTCGCATTCGTTTGAAAGCATATGATCATAGAATATTAGATAATGCAGTAACAAAGATTGTTGAAACAATTAGAAGATCAGGTGGAGAAATTTCTGGTCCAGTACCACTTCCAACTGAAATTGAAAAATTCACAATTTTAAGAGCTGTTCATAAATATAAGGATAGCCGTGAACAATTCGAAATGCGTACACACAAAAGACTTATTGATATCAAGAATCCTAGCAAGGAAACAATCGATGCCTTAGCGCATTTAGATTTACCGAGCGGTGTTGATATTGAAATCAAGACAAAATAATTAGGAGGAAATAATAATGAAAGGAATCTTAGGTACAAAAGCTGGAATGACACAAGTGTTTACGAAAGATGGTAAACTAATTCCAGTGACTGTTATTGAGGTAGAACCGAATGTGGTTACTCAAATTAAAACAGTAGAAAAAGATGGTTATGTTGCAGTTCAACTTGCGACTGGTACAAAAAGAGCAAAACTTAGCAATAAACCAGAACAAGGTCATGCCAAAAAAGCTGGCACTGAGCCTAAGCGCTTCTTAAGAGAAATTAGAGGAGTAAATGTAGAAGATTATACATTAGGACAAATTGTTAATGTTGATATCTTTGAAGAAGGTGAAATTGTCGATGTAACAGGTACTAGCAAAGGTAAGGGGTACCAAGGTGTTATCAAACGTCACAATCAATCACGTGGTCCAATGGGACATGGTTCACAATACCATAGAGGTGTTGGTTCTCTTGGAACAATGTTGCCAATGCACGTATTAAAAGGTAAAAAGATGCCTGGACAAATGGGTAATGTACAAAGAACTGTTCAAAATCTAGAGATTATTGCAATTGATACAGAAAATAATTTAATTTTGATTAAAGGAAATGTTCCAGGAGCAAAAAAATCATTAGTTATCATCAAAACTGCTGTAAAAAAACCAGATACAAAAAACGAAAAAACTGATTTGATTACTTATGTTGAAAAAACAGAAGAGAATCAGAAAGAAGATGCAACTGTAGAAGAAAACACAGTAGATACAGAAGAGATGGCTGAAGCAACAGAAGAACAAAACTCATCACAAGAATAAATATAAAAAAAGTTTATAGAAATTATGTGATGAAAGGAGGAGAAAGGTATGGAAAAAGTGGATCTTTTAGACCTTAAAGGTGAAAAAATTAATGATATAAAATTAAATGAAGAAGTTTTTGGAATTACCCCCAATGACAAAGTTCTATATGATGCTATCATTTTAGCACAAGCATCACTTAGACAAGGAACACATAAAACGAAAAACCGCTCTGAAGTAAGAGGTGGTGGAAGAAAACCATGGAGACAAAAAGGAACAGGACATGCACGTCAAGGTTCTATTCGCTCTGTTCAATGGGTAGGTGGTGGTCGTTATGGAACACCAGTACCAAGAGATTATAGTAAAAAACAAAATCGTAAAGAAAGAAGACTAGCAATAAAGTCTGCATTAACTCATAAAGCACAAGATAATGAGATTATCGTAATGGAAGAGTTAGTGTTTACAACACCAAAAACAAAAGAAATGATTACATTACTAAATACATTAAACTTAGCAGATAAAAAGGTGTTAATTGTAATAGATAATGATAGTTATGATGAAAATTTAATGTTAGCATCAAGAAATATTCAAAATATTGCAATTATCTATGCAGATGAAATTAATGTTTTGGATTTAGTTAATTCTGATAAGATGTTAATTACAGAAAAAGCATTATCACAAGTTGAGGAGGTGCTTCGTTAATGGATACTAAATATTTAGATATTATTAAAGCACCAGTAATTACTGAAAAAACACAAAGCTTTGGAGAAATTGGAAAATATACATTTTTAGTAGATCCAAAAGCAAATAAAACAGAAATTAAAAGTGCTATTGAAAAACTATTCAATGTAAAGGTAGTAAAAATTTCTACATTGAATGTAAAACCAAAAAAGAAGAGAGTTGGTCGTTATTCTGGAATGACAAATCGTGCTAAAAAAGCCATTGTTACTCTAGAAGAAGGACAAACAATTTCTCTTGGTTAGGAGGATGAATTATGGCAATTAGAAATTATAAGCCAACGACACCAGGCCGTAGAAAAATGAGCACACTTATAAATGAAGAGATTACAAAATCAACTCCTGAGAAAAGTCTAACTGTTCGAATTCAAAAGAAAAGTGGACGTAATAATCAGGGGAAAATTACGGTACGTCATCAAGGTGGCGGAGTAAAAAGAAGATATCGTCTTATTGATTTTAAAAGAAATAAATTTGATGTACCTGGCGTTGTAGCAAGTATTGAATATGATCCAAATCGAACTGCGAATATCGCGTTAATTAATTATAAAGATGGAGAAAAGAGATATATTCTTGCACCAAAGGGATTAGAAGTTGGGACAGAAATTGTAGCAGGCGAAAAGGCCGATATTAAAGTTGGAAATGCTTTACCACTTATTTCCATCCCAGTTGGTACAATGGTTCACAATATTGAACTACGCCCTGGAAAAGGTGGAGAGTTAGCAAGAAGTGCTGGAACTTCAGCTCAAATCCTTGGACGTGAAGGAAAATATGTAATGCTACGTTTATCAAGTGGTGAACAGAGAAAAGTTTTGGGAACTTGTATGGCAACGATTGGTGAAGTAGGGAATGAAGATGCATCATTAGTAAAATTAGGAAAAGCAGGACGCAAACGTCATATGGGTATTCGTCCAACAGTTCGTGGTTCTGTTATGAATCCTAATGACCATCCACATGGTGGTGGTGAAGGACGTGCTCCAATTGGACGTAAGGCGCCAGTAACACCTTGGGGAAAACCTGCACTTGGTTATAAGACGCGTAAGAAGAAACAATCTGATAAATTTATTGTACGTCGTCGCGGTAGTAAATAGGAAAGGATGATTGAAAATGGCTAGAAGTTTAAAAAAAGGCCCTTATGTTTTTCCAAAACTATTAAAAAGGGTACGTGAATTAAATAAGTCTGGAAAAAAAGAAGTCATTAAAACATGGTCACGCCGTTCCACTATTTTTCCTGATTTTATAGGACATACATTTGCTGTTCACAATGGTAAAGAATTTATACCAGTGTACGTTACAGAAGACATGGTTGGACACAAATTAGGAGAATTTGCTTTAACTCGTAAATTCGGTGGACATGGACAAGATAAGAAAAAATAAAATAATGACTAGGAGGATTAAGTATGGAAGCAAGAGCAATCGCAAAATCACAAAGAACATCTCCTATTAGAACAAGAATTGTTATTGATACAATTCGTGGAAAAGATGTAAGTGATGCGTTAACCATATTAGATAATATTAATAAAAAATCAGCTAGACTAATCAAAAAAGTATTAGAATCTGCTATTGCGAATGCTGTCAATAATGAAGGCGCAGATGCTAAAACGTTATATGTAAAAGAAGCAAGAGTAGATGCTGGTCCAGTGATGAAACGTGTAAAGATTGATTCACGTTCACACACAAAACGTAATGATAAAAGAACTAGTCACATTGTTATAAAAGTGGCTACAAAATAATCGTAAGGAGGAAAGACGCATGGGACAAAAAGTAAGTCCTAATGGACTTAGACTTGGAATCAATAAAGACTGGGAAGCAAAGTGGTATGCGAATAAAAGCGACTTTTCTAAAACGTTACTAAAGGATATAAAAATCCGTAAGTATTTAGAAGAAAATTTAAAGAATGCCGGAATTGCTAAAGTTGAAATTGAAAGAAATGCTAAAAAATGCGAAGTAATTGTACATACTTCTAAGCCGGGTGTAATGATTGGCCGTGGTGGAGAAGAAATTGAAAAACTTAAAAAGCAATTATCAAAAATTGCTGATGAGAATGTACAAATTTCTATCGTTGATATTAAGAAGGCAGATTTAAATGCTCAGTTAGTGGCAGCATCCATTGCAAATCAAATTAGTAATAGAGCATCATTTCGTATGGCTCAAAAACGTGCTATTAGAAATGCAATGAAAGCAGGAGCAAAAGGAATTAAGACAAGTGTATCTGGACGCTTAGGTGGTGCTGATATGGCACGTAGCGAAGGATATACAGAAGGAACAATTCCTCTACATACTTTAAGAGCTGATGTTGATTATGCAACAGCAGAAGCTGATACAACATTTGGAAAAATTGGTGTTAAAGTATGGATTTATAAAGGAGAAATTCTTCCTGGAAAAAAGGGTAAGGGAGGTAAGTAATTATGTTAATACCATCAAGAACAAAGTATCGTCGTGTTCATAGATTACCTCATGAAGGTAGATCACGTGGAAATCGTGAGTTATCATTTGGAGAATATGGACTTCAAGCAAAAGAAGGAGCTTGGATAACTGCTAACCAAATTGAAGCAGCTCGTATTGCGATGACGCGTTATATGAAACGTGGTGGTAAAGTATGGATTAATATCTTCCCACACATGCCACTTACGAAAAAACCAATTGGTACTCGTCAAGGAAAAGGTAAAGGTAATGTAGAAGGATGGGTTGCTGTTGTAAAGGAAGGCAAAATCATGTTTGAAATTGCTGGAGTTTCAGAAGAAGTAGCTCGTGAAGCGCTACGTCTTGCTTCTCATAAGTTACCTATTGCCACAAAATTTGTAAAGAAAGAAAATGGTGGTGAGTAAGATGAAGGTAAAAGAAATTAGAGAATTATCTACAGAAGAGATTTATGCAAAACTAAAAGAGACAAAAGAAGAATTATTCAATTTACGTTTCCAACAAGCAACAGGAAACTTAGAAAAACCTTCAAGAATTAGAGAATTAAGACACACCGTTGCCAGAATGAAAACCGTTCTTAAGGAACGCGAAATAAACGAGTAGGAGGGAACGTATGGAAAAAAAGGTTAAAAAAGAACTTGTCGGAAAAGTTGTTAGTGCCAAAAATAATAAAACGATTACAGTTTTAGTAGAAACATATAAAAAACATCCTTTATACCATAAAAGAGTAAAGGATTCTAAAAAATATACTGTTCATGATGAAACAAATAAAGCAAAAGTAGGAGATACAGTTCGAATCGTTTCAACAAGACCTATCTCAAAGACAAAACATTTCTATTTAAAAGAAATTGTAAAAGAAGCAGTTATTGTATAACAAGTGCGAAGGAGGAATAATCTATGTTACAACAAGAAAGTAGGTTAAAAGTTGCTGATAACTCAGGCGCAAAAGAATTATTAGTAATTCGCGTTCTAGGTGGAAGTAAAGTAAAAACCGGTAATATTGGTGACGTGGTTGTAGGAACTGTTAAAGATGCAATTCCAAATTCAAACGTACCAAAGGGAAAAGTTGTAAAAGCAGTTATCGTTCGTAGCCGCCAAGGAGTTCGACGTGACGATGGTAGTTACATTAAATTCGATGATAATGCTTGTGTCATCATTAAAGATGATAAGAGTCCAGTAGGTACTCGTATTTTTGGACCAGTAGCAAGAGAACTTCGTGACAAAGACTATATGAAAATCGTATCTTTGGCTAAAGAAGTACTATAAAGGAGGATAATATGAACTTTAAAGTAGGAGACAAAGTTGTAGTTATCGCTGGTTCTGACAAAGGTAAAGAAGGAAAAATTATCAAAACATTAAGAAGTGAAAACAAAGTTGTAGTAGAGGGTGTACATGTTGTTAAGAAACATCAAAAACCAAATGGACAACAAGAAGGTGGCATTATCGAAATAGAAGCACCTATCCACGCTTCAAATGTAATGATTGTAGATCCTAAAACAAAGAAAAGAACTAGAATAGGACATACAACTAATAAAGATGAGAAAAAAATAAGAATAACAAAAAAATCAAACGAAAAGCTTGATTAGTGGAAGGAGGGTAATGTATGAACCGCCTAAAAGAGAAATACTTAAATGAAGTAGTTCCAAGTTTAATGAAAAAATATAATTATAAATCTATTATGGAAGTTCCGAAATTAGAAAAAATTGTAATTAATATGGGAGTAGGAGATGCTACAAGCAATTCAAAACTTCTTGATGCAGCAGTAGCAGATCTTGAAAAACTATCAGGACAAAAACCAGTAATTACAAAGGCAAAGAAGTCAATTGCTGGATTTAAAGTTAGAGAAGGGCAAGCAATTGGATGTAAAGTTACATTACGTGCAGAAAATATGTATAACTTTATGGATAAATTAATTGCAATTGGTCTTCCTCGTGTTAGAGATTTCCGTGGTGTAAGCCCTAAAGCTTTTGATGGTAGAGGAAACTATACACTAGGAATTAAGGAACAGTTGATTTTTTCAGAAATTGATTATGATGATGTTGTAAAAGTACGTGGTATGGATATCGTATTTGTAACAACAGCAAAAACTAATGAGGAATCATTTGATTTATTAAATGAACTAGGAATTCCTTTTAGAAAGTAATTGGAGGGTAAACATGGCAAAAAAAAGTATGATAGCAAAAGCTAATAGAAAACAAAAGTATAAAGTGCGTGAATATACACGTTGTACTCGTTGTGGAAGACCTCATGCAGTCATGAGTAAATTCGGAATATGCCGTATTTGCTTCCGTGAATTAGCTTATAAAGGACAAATACCAGGAATTAAAAAATCAAGTTGGTAATTGGAAAGGAGGAGTCAATTTATGGCAGTAGTAACAGATACAATTGCAGATATGTTAACGCGTATTCGTAATGCCAATCAAATGCGTTATGAAGAAGTTCGCGTTCCAGCATCTAACTTAAAAAAGGAGATTGCTCGTATCTTAAAGGACGAGGGTTTTATTAGAGATTTTAAATTAGAAAAAAATGATGTTCAAGGAACTTTAATTATTACATTAAAATATAATGAAAAACGGGAAAGAGTTATCACTGGACTTAAAAGAATTTCCAAACCAGGACTTCGTGTCTATGCTAAGAATGACGAAATTCCTAAAGTGTTAAATGGATTAGGTATTGCTATTCTTTCAACATCTAAAGGAATTATGACAGATAAAGAAGCTCGTAAGCAAAATATAGGTGGAGAAGTTCTAGCTTATATTTGGTAAGATATAAAATATAAGGAGGTGTCAAAATGAGCCGTATTGGAAAACGTATTATTGTAGTTCCAGAAGGTGTTACTGTAAAAGAAGAAAACAATACTGTTATCGTTACAGGACCTAAAGGAACTTTAGAGCAAAAAATGTTAAAAGATATTACAATGGCGCAGAACGAGAATCAAATTACACTTGATCGTAAATGTGAAAGTGCTAAGGCTATGCATGGTACAATGAACGCTTTAATTCAAAATATGATTAAAGGTGTTAAAGAAGGTTACGAAAAAGAATTAGAAATTGTTGGTGTAGGTTATCGTTTTAACGTACAAGGTAAAAAACTAGTAATTAATGCTGGATATTCACATCCAGTAGAATTAACAGTACCAGAAGGACTTACAGTAGAGGCTAAAAGCAATACTGAAATTGTGGTAAAGGGTATTGATAAAGTGGCTGTTGGTGAATTTGCTGCCAACATTCGTAAGGTACGAAAACCAGAACCATATAAGGGAAAAGGAATTCGTTATAAAGATGAACATATTCGTCGTAAAGAAGGAAAGAAAGCTGCTTAATAAGTAGGAAGGGAGAATTATTATGATAAAAAAAGAATCTCGTAATAGTATGCGTGTTATACGTCACCAACGTGTTCGTAGTAAAATTGCGGGAACAAGTGAGATTCCTAGGTTATGTGTATTTAGATCAAATACAGGAATTTATGCACAAATCATTGATGATGAAACAAAATCTACAATAGTTGCTGCTTCCTCATTAGATAAAGATTTAAAAATTGAAAATGGAAGCAATATAGAAGCAGCTAAATTAGTAGGAGAAGCAATTGCAAAAGCAGCAGTTGCTAAAAAGATTACTAAAGTAGTATTTGATAGAGGTGGGTACCTTTATCATGGACGTGTAAAAGCTTTGGCAGAAGCAGCACGTGAAAATGGATTAGAATTCTAATAGGAGGTCAGTATGCAAAGAAAAACACAAGATCCTAAAGACAAAATAATGGAAGAATTAGTCATTGATGTTAAAAGTGTTGTTAAAGTTAACAAAGGTGGACGTCAAAGAAGATTTTCTGCCACTGTTGTTGTCGGGGATAGAAAAGGTCGTGTTGGATTGGGTACAGGTAAAGCAAATGAAGTACCTGATGCAATTAAAAAGGCAATTCAGGATGCCAATAAAAATATGATTATTATACCTCTAATTGATGGAAGAACAGTAGCACATGAAGCTATTGGAACAGCAGGAGCTGCTCGTGTTATTTTAAAACCTGCTCCACGTGGTACAGGTGTTATTGCCGGTGGTTCTGTACGTGCTGTCTTAGAATTAGCAGGAGTACGTGATATTGTCTCAAAATCTCTTGGTGCAAGAACAAAACTAAATATGGCAACTGCTGCACTTAATGCATTAAAATCAATCAAAACACCAGAAGAAGTTGCAAAGCTTCGTGGTAAAACAGTAGAGGAGATATTAGGATAATGAAGTTACATGAATTAGAAAAAAATATCGGCGCTACTCATAGAAAAAAACGTGTAGGTAACGGTCCAGGTAGCGGATTAGGAAAAACATGTGGCCGTGGTCAAAAGGGACAAAATTCACGTAGTGGTGGTGGAGTTTCTCCAGTATTTGAAGGAGGACAATTACCACTTTATAGAAGACTTCCAAAAAGAGGATTCTCAAATCATATGTTTAAAAAAGAATACGCTGTTATCAATATTTCAGATTTAAATCGTTTTGAAAATGGTACAGTAGTAACACCTGCTTTATTAAAAGAGGCAGGAATTATTAAGAAACAATTAAGTGGAATTAAAGTTTTAGGAGAAGGAACATTAGATAAGAAAATCACAATTCAAGCACACAAGTTTTCAAATTCTGCTATGGAAAAGATTAAAGCAAGTGGAAGCAAAGCTGAGGTGATTTAATATGTTCAAAACCATGAAGCAATTATTCACATCCAAGAATAAAGATTTACGTAAAAGAATTTACTTTACTCTCGGATCATTAATGATCTTTATCTTAGGAATTTCTATTCAAGTTCCAGGAACAAAAGATTTAACAAGTAATTTAGGCTTCTTAGAATTAATAAACACTATGGGTGGAGGAGCTATGAAGAACTTCTCAATATTTGCTTTAGGGGTTATGCCTTATATTACAGCATCTATTATTGTACAGTTATTACAATTAGATATTATTCCATATTTTTCAGAACTTGCAAAACAAGGACATACAGGTAGACAAAAGATAAATCAAATTACAAGATATATGGGAATTGCATTTTCATTTATCGAAGGGTATGCATTTGCATTTGCTTTTATTGGAAAAAGTGGAGATCCAATGCAATATTTATATATTGCAACTGTGCTGACAGCGGGGACAGCATTTCTGTTATGGCTTGGTGATCAAATAAGCCAAAAAGGAATCGGTAATGGTGTTAGTATGATTATTATGGCAGGAATTATTGCAACTCTACCACAAATGTTTATTACTGCTTTTCAAAGTTTAGTAACAGTTGGTGCCTTGCAGACAACAGTACTTGGTATTATAAAATTTTTACTATTTGTAATTATATATTTTGTAATTATTATAGGTGTAATTTTTATACAAGAATCAGAACGTCGTATTCCTATTCAATATGCCAATAAATCAACAGGTACTTATGGTGCCAATCAGTCATTTATGCCAATAAAAATAAATACTGCTGGAGTAGTTCCCGTTATTTTTGCTTCAAGCTTAATGGCTGTACCTGGAATTATTTCAGGATTTGTTGGAAAAGAAGGATTTACTTTATTTGTACAAAAATATTTAACATATACAACACCAGTTGGATTCCTAATTTATGTAATTTTAATTTTCTTCTTTGCCTATTTTTATACATTTATTCAGTTTAAACCAGAAGAGTTTTCAAAAAATTTACAACAGAATGGTGGATATATTCCTGGTATAAAACCTGGTGAAGAAACGGAAAAACATATAAATAAAGTTTTATCCAGACTTACTGTTTTGGGAGCAATATTTTTAGTAGTAATAGCAGGAATTCCTATTTTGTTTTCTAAATTTACAACTCTTCCTACCAGTGTGTCTATTGGTGGAACAGGACTTTTGATTGTTGTAGGTGTTGCCCTAGAGACCTATAAACAGCTAGAGGGAAGCTTACTTACTAGAAATTATAAAAGAGGCTATAGTAGAAGATGAAAAATATTATGTTTATAGCACCACCTGCCGCTGGTAAAGGTACACAGGCAGAGATGATTTCTGATAAATATGATATTCCACGTATTTCTATTGGAGATATTTTAAGAGATATTTCTAAAGAGGATAGTGAACTTGGAAACTATGTCTTGGAAACATTAACAAATGGTCAGTTAGTCAAAGATGAAATAGTTTATCGATTAATAGAGAAAAGACTGCAAAAAAATGATTGTCAGCAAGGATTTATCATTGATGGTTTTCCAAGAAATGTGGATCAGGCTATACAATATGATAAAATTTTATCAAAACTACATCAAAAAGTTGGATTAGTATTTTTATTAAAAATGGATGAAAAAGCTTTAATCAAAAGAATTATTGGTAGAAGAATTTGTGAAGATTGTAATGCTGTTTTCAATATTAATGAATCAGATAGAGCCCCTCAAATGGAATCCATTTGTGATTGTTGCGGAGGTCATATTTATCAGCGTAGTGATGACAATATAGAAGCTTTTCAAACAAGATATAAAACATATTTAGAAAAGACAGAACCTATTGTTAAACATTATCAGAAAAAAGGTGTGTTATACCAAATTGATGGCAATAGATCTATTGATTTAGTATTTCATGATATAGACTCTATTATCAAAGGTAGTGAGAAAAAGTGATTACAATAAAAAGCGAACGAGAGATTGCACTTTTAAGGCAAGCGGGAAAAATCGTTTATAAAACACATCAATACCTAAAACCGTTTATAAAAGAGGGAATAACAACTTTAGAGTTGGATCATTTAGCAGAAGAGTTCATTAGAGGACAAGATGCTACTCCTTCTTTTAAAGGGTATAATGGTTTTCCTGGAAGTATTTGCACAAGTATTAATGACGAAGTAGTTCATGGTATTCCTAGCAATAGAAAGCTAAAAAATGGAGATATTATTTCAATCGATATTGGAGCTTGCTATAAAGGATATCATGGAGATTCTGCTTGGACTTATGCTGTGGGAAAAATTGATGAAGAAAAGAAGTATCTTATGGAACATACGGAAAAGGCCTTATATCAAGGATTAGAGATGATAAAAGCAGGATGCCGTGTTGGTGATATAGGCTATGCCGTAGAAACATATGCACAAAAACATCAACTAGGAGTAGTTTTGGAATTGTGTGGACATGGAGTTGGCACAAATCTTCATGAATCACCCGATGTTCCTAACTATGGTGTTGCAAAGACTGGACCTAGATTAAAAGAAGGAATGGTCATTGCAGTAGAGCCGATGTTAAATATCGGAAGTCCAGATATCTATATGTTAGATAATGACTGGACAATTGTAACAGAAGATTCTCGTCCATCAGCTCATTATGAACATACAGTAGTTGTAACACATGATGGATACGAAATACTGACAGGAGAGTGAAAAGATGGCAAAAGAAGATACAATTGAAATAGAAGGGAAAGTTTTGGAAATTATACCAGGTGGAAAATTTAAAGTAGAACTTGAAAATGGACACCTAGTAGAAGCCCACGTTTCTGGTAAAATACGAATGCATTACATTCGCATCTTACCAGGCGATAATGTAACGATAGAACTTTCACCTTATGATTTAACACGTGGGCGAATTACCTATCGTAAATAGTAGGAGGGATAATAATGAAAGTAAAACCATCAGTAAAACCAATTTGTGCAAAATGCAAAATTGTAAGACGCAAAGGCCGTGTAAGGATAATTTGTGAAAATCCTAAACACAAACAAAGACAAGGATAATTTATAGGAGGTGTACTATGGCACGTATTAAAGGTGTAGATATTCCAAATGACAAACATATTTGTATATCGCTAACTTATATTTATGGTATTGGAAGATCTCTTGCAATGACACTTTGTGAAAAGGCAGGAGTAAATCCAAGTACAAAAGCTGGTGACTTATCACAGGATGAATTAATCAAATTAAGAGAAGAGATTAATAATCACTTAACAGAAGGTGATCTTCGTCGTGAAGTAAGTATGAATATTAAGACAAAAATGGAAATTAATTCTTATGAAGGTAGTCGTCATAAAAAGGGATTACCTGTAAGAGGTCAAAGAACTTCTCGTAATGCCCGTACTCGTAAAGGTAAGGGAAAGACTGTTGCAAATAAGAAGAAAGTTTAATAACAAAGAATTTATTTAAAGGAGGTTAGACTTATGGCTTATAAAACAAGAAAGAAAAAAGTAAAGAAGAATGTTCCAGAAGGTGTTGCACATATTCATTCTACATTTAATAATACAATTACAACTATTACAGATAAAGAAGGAAATGTAATTAGTTGGGCATCAAGTGGAGCATTAGGATTTAAAGGAAGTAAAAAATCAACTCCATTTGCCGCAGGTATGGCTGCAGAAGCATGTGGAAAAGCAGCATTTGATATGGGAATGCGCAAAGTAGAAGTATATGTAAAAGGTTTAGGACCAGGACGTGAAACAGCAATTCGTTCACTTCAAACTGCAGGTCTTGAAGTAACTGCAATCAATGATGTTACACCAATTCCACATAATGGATGTCGTCCACCAAAACGTCCACGTGGATAATGGGCTTAATTTTTTAAATAAAGGGAGGTTAGTTTCATGTTACAATTTGAAAAACCAATTTATAAAATAACAGATTCCGTAGAAAGTAATTTTTATGGAAAATTTGAATTAGAACCATTAGAGAGAGGATTTGGAACAACACTTGGAAATGCATTAAGACGTGTAATGTTAGCATCACTTCCAGGTAGTGCTATCAGTAGTGTAAGAATTGATGGTGTTTTACATGAATTTCAAACACTTGATGGTGTCATTGAGGATGTTACAACTATTATTTTAAATTTAAAAGGTGTTGTGATTAGAAATCATTCCAATGAAGCAAAAATAATCCGTATTAATGCAAACGAAGAGGGAGAAGTTACAGCAGGTGATATAGAGCATGATGCCGATATTGAAATCATAAATCCGGATAAAGTAATTGCAACGATTGCTAAAGGCGGAAAACTTGTGATGGAAATGACCGTTACAAATGGCAGAGGATATGTTAAGAGCGAAGAAAACAAAAGACTTCTTGATATAAAAAAAGCAGGTGTTATTGCAATTGACTCTATATATTCTCCAATTGAACGTGTATCATACGAGGTGGAAAGTGCTCGTGTAGGGCAAGATGAAAGTTATGATAAGTTAGTATTAGAAGTATCTACTAATGGTTCTATGAAACCTGAAGAGGCGATAGCCTTAGCATCACGTATTTTAATTGAACACTTTGAAATTTTAACAGACTTATCATCTATTGCTGATATGAGTGGTATGATGATTGAAAAAACGGAAGATCCAAAAGTAAAAGCACTAGAAACTTCTATTGAAGATTTAGATTTTTCTGTTCGTGCATATAATTGTTTAAAACGTGCAGGAATTCATACATTACAAGATTTAGTAAATAAAAGTGAAAATGATATGATGAAAATCCGTAATTTAGGTAAAAAATCTCTAAAAGAAGTATTGGATAAAATTAGAGATATGGGCCTTGTATTACGTGATGATGATTAAGGAGGTATATTATGGCATACAGAAAATTAGGACGCGATAATAAACACAGAAGAAGTATGCTTGCTACATTAACAAAGCAAGTAATACTAAATGAGGAAATTACAACTACTGATACTCGTGCCAAAGAGGTTCGTAAGTTTGTAGATAAAATGGTTACTTATGGTAAAAAAGGTGATTTAGGATCTCGTCGTCGTGCACTAGCATTTGTTCATAATGATAAAGAAGTAGTAGATAAAGTATTTAACGATTTAGCACGTCGTTATGAGAACCGTAATGGTGGTTATACACGTATTTTAAAGTTAGATGAAAGACGTGGGGATAACGCCTTAATGGTAATTTTAAAGTTAGTAGAAGAAACAAAATAGCCAATTTGGCTTTTTTTGTTGTAGTCGTTTTATGCTGAATAATCATATTAAAGGATATCTATATTCTTTGCATAAAATATGCTATAATAATATAAGAGGTGATTGTATGAAAGCTCTTATTACTGGTGCCTCAAGTGGTATTGGACTAGAAATGGCAAAATATTTAGCTAGTATGAAAATAGAACTTATATTAGTAGCACGTAGTAAAGAAAAATTAGAGCATTTACAAGAGCAACTTCCGACTAAGACTACCATTATTGTGATGGATTTAAGCGTAGAACAAAAAGTAAAAGAACTATATGTAATTACGAAAGATCAAAACATTGATATTTTGATTAATAATGCTGGATTTGGATATTGTGGAGATTTTGATAAGGATGAAATCGCTACTGATATTTCTATGATTGAGACGAATATTAAAGCAGTTCATATTTTAACTAAGGCTTATCTGCGGGATATGATAAAGAAAAATCGGGGGTATATTTTAAATGTTTCATCTAGTGCAGGATTTTTACCAGGTGGACCTTTAATGGCAACTTACTATGCTAGCAAATCATATATTCTTAGTTTAACAGAGGCTATACATTATGAGCTGAAACAACGGAAAAGTAATGTTTCTATATCATGTTTATGCCCTGGACCTGTACATACAAACTTTAATCGTGTTGCGAATGTCGAGTTTAAAGTACAAGCTATGAGAGCATCCACTGTTGCAAAGTATGCGATTGATGAATTATTTAAGAAAAAAATGTTAATTATTCCAGGTTTTAAAATGCAGTGTGCTAAATTTTTTAGTCGATTCCTAAGCGATAAAGTATTGTTAATGATTACTTATAGGATTCAACATCGAAAAATAAGATAAATTATACGAGAATTTATCTTTCTTTTTTTCTAGAAAACGTTATAATATAAATACAGGGAGGTAGTAGTATGGGACAACTGGTTAATGTTTGTAATTTAAACTATGAAAAAATTTTAAAAAATATCAATTTGAATATAGATGCCAATACTTTTGTAGCTATCTCTGGTTCTAATAAGTGTGGTAGAACTACACTTATAAAAATATTAAGTGGATTTTTAGACGATAAGGAAACGATTACATTAAATAATATTTATTTAAATTCCATAAATAAAACAGAACTTTATAAAAAAATAGGTTTTGTTATTCCAGATATAAAGGAACCCTTTATTTTTAAAACAGTGGAGCAAGAATTATTATTTGTTTTGGATAATTTAGGATTAGATAAAGAAAAAAAACAATTGCGTTACAAAGAAATATTATCTTTATTTAAACTAAAAAATCATACGCAAACAGATCCTAATTGTTTATATTTGTTTTTTAGAATAAAAATGTTGTTGGCCTTGGCAGTAATTCATCATCCTGTTATTGTTTTCTTAGATGATATATGTTCTATGCTAACAAAAGAAGAGACAAGAGAGATTTTAATGATTCTAAAAAAGTTACAACAAGAAGAAGAACTAACAATTGTAATGACGACAGATAATTTAGAAGAAGTTTTAGTATCGGACTATTTATACCTTCTTGATCATGGGAAAATTGTAATAGAAGGAGCTCCATTAAAAGTTTTACAAGAGGATAGTATGATTAATAAAATGGGCTTAACTCTACCATTTATGGTGGATTTATCTGTAAAACTTCAATATTATGGATTGTTAGATGATATTGAACTAGATATGGATCGGTTGGTGAATACTTTATGGAAATAGTTTTTGAAAAAGTATCCTGTGAAGAATTTCATAATTTATCTTTTAAGATTCCAGAAGGAAGTATCATAGGTGTTACTGGATATGGGAAGAGCAAATTTCTAAAAATTATAAATTACTTATATAAAATAGAGGGGCATGCTACATATGGAACATGGGATTATAAAAAGGAAAATATGTCATTGATTCACAGTAAGATATGTTTAGTAGAGCAAAAATTCAATAACCAGTTTTTTTTGCGACTAGTAGAAGAATATATTGTGTTTATCATTCAATATTATAAATTAAATATAGCCGACCCTAAAAGAAAAGTCCTAGATGCTTTAAAAATGGTGGGATTAACAGAAGATTATTTGGAAAAGGAATTGGTGACACTTTCTAGCAGTGAGAAAAAATTATTGCAGATTGCAATAGCACTGCTTGCCAATCCTACAATATTATTATTAGATGAACCATTTATTAATCTAGATTTGAAATCACAAAAAAAACTGCAACGCCTTTTATTAAAATTAAAGGAACGTTATCATAAAACTATTGTTATTGCCAGTCATGATAGTAATTTATTATATACTTTTACAGAAATGATGATTTTCTTAAAAAATAATGCCATTTTGAGAAAGGGAAGTACAGAGGATTTATATCAAAATGTAAATTTTTTGATGCGTTATCACTATGAAATACCAGATATTGTTTTGTTTACTTATAAAGTAAAAACTACAAAAAATATAAGATTAGAGTATCATAAAGATATTAGGGATTTAATAAAGGATGTGTATAGGCATGTTTAAAAGACATCCTATTATTCTAGTTGCCAATTTCATCTTATTTTTCATTTCTATCTGTTTTCTAAAAAATAGTATTCTTTTTTTCTTTCTTATTTTAGCAATATATTTTGTAAATCGTTATACAGTGAGAAAAAAATATTATTTATTTTTAACAGCTATACTTACAATTTCAGTATGGAATTTATTATTCGGAAAATTTACGATAATCTTACAGGCTTCTTTCTTAATTATTTATATAATAGAATTGATTAAGTACTTTACTAAAATTGATATTTTTTATATTTATGATTCCCTTTTTCCATTCGTAAATAGAAAATTTTTAGTTTTGATTCTAAGTTTTTTCGATTCTTTTGGTATGATTTATAAAAATTGCCAAACTCTTTTTAATATTAATAAAAGGTTGGGATATCAAATAAATTCTAGTTATTTTTTATATGCAATAAGAAAATGTATACTTACTGTAAAAAATAGTGAGTCTAGATATAAATATGAGAGAAGTCTTTATTTAAATGCGGATAGAAATAAATATGACGTTTATTTATCTTATCAAGATATATTAGCTAGTATGCTACATGTCTTGTTTTTAGTGATTGTTTATTACTTGGGAAGGAGTCCATATGCGATATTTTATTAAGTTTTCTTATGATGGAAGTAATTATTGTGGTTTTCAGTATCAACCCAATAAAAGGACTATTCAGGAGGAATTAGAAAGAGCCTTAACTTCTATTAATAATCATCAAAAAACAAAAGTTCATGCTTCTGGAAGAACGGATAAAGGAGTGCATGCTTTAGGACAAGTAGCACACTTCGATTTAAATATTGAAATTACCGAGGCAAAATTAAAAAGGGCTCTAAATAGTAATCTTCCTAGTGATATTCATGTAATTCTTGCTAAAAAGGTATGTGGGGATTTTCATGCACGCTATATGGCAAAATTAAAAAAATATCAGTATATCTTGAATTTAGGTGAATATAATCCAATAGAGAGGGATTATGTCTATCAATATAATTATCAATTAAATATAAAGGCTATGAAAAAGGCGTTGCGCTATTTTAAGGGAACTCATGATTTTAGAGCCTTTGTAACAGAAAGCAATGACAAAGAGAATTGTGTTCGTACGATTATCAAAGCAAATATCTTTTATGATAAAAAGGACAAGAAAAAGATTGTGATAGAATTTGAGGGTACTGGTTTTTTAAGATATCAAGTCAGGAATATGGTGGGCATTCTACTGCGAGTTGGTCAAAATAAAATATTACCAAAACAAGTAGATGAAATTTTAAAAAGTAGAGATAGACGAAAAAATGGAGTAACAGCACCTAGTTTGGGATTATATTTAGTGGAAGTAAAATATCCTAAAAATATCAAAAAGTAGTTGATTTTATAAAGGTTTTCTAGTATAATCATAATCGGTACATTGAAATATCCCCACTTTGCTTAAGTCCTGGGAAAACTTAAGTTACAAGTAATGGATAAAGGAGATTAGTTATGACAAGTTATATGCAAAAACGTGAAACAGTAGAACGTAAGTGGTATGTTATTGATGCAACTGATGTTCCTCTAGGAAGACTTGCAAGTAAAGCTGCACATATTTTAAGAGGAAAGCATAAAGCAACATATACACCACATATTGATTGTGGAGATTACATAGTTGTAATCAATGCAGAAAAAGTAAAATTAACTGGAAACAAATTAGAAAAGAAAAAGTATTATTCACATTCTATGTATCCAGGAGGACTTAGAGAAAGAACTGCTAAGGAAATGATTGAAAGATATCCAGAAGAAATGGTGGAAAAAGCAGTAAAGGGAATGCTTCCGCATAATCGCCTAGGAAGGCAAATGTATAAAAAGTTGTTTGTTTATACAGGAGGAGAACATCCACATACAGCACAGAAGCCTGAAGTAATGGAGGTTAAATAATGGCAAAAGAAAAGAAAAATGTTTATACTGGAACTGGTCGTAGAAAAACGAGCGTAGCACGTGTTACGTTGACATCAGGAACTGGAAAAATAACAGTAAACGGACATGATGTTCAAGATTACCTACCATATGAGGTATTAGTAATGGATTTAACACAGCCATTAGATGTAACAAATACAAGAGAAATGTTTGATGTAGATGCCAAAGTAAAAGGTGGGGGATTTACAGGACAAACAGGAGCTATTCGTTTAGGAATTGCGAGAGCATTATTAGTGTATGATGCTTCAACTCCTAAAGACTCTGAAAATAGTTATCGTCATATTTTAAAGGCAAATGGATTTATTACTAGAGATGCACGTAAAAAAGAACGTAAAAAGCCTGGATTGAAGAAGGCACGTCGTGCACCACAATTTTCAAAGAGATAAAAAAGCAGTTTATTTATACCTTGGAAATCAATATTTTCAAGGTTTTTTTGTTTGAGATACCAGTAAGATTTATTTATTTTATATTCCTTATATAATTCAAATAGTTTTGAAGATGCCATTAGAAATATAGTTAGATGAAATAAATAAAGGGATGATTAATTAAGGAAGCGATAAACTACCAAAGGAGTCAAAGATAAAATAAATCATTGATTTAAGCAAAAATAAAAATTCATAAAAAAGTTTAGTTATTTAAACACTAGATTAGAGTTCTATTTTTGCTTCTTTTATTAAAAGTGACAGGAGAAGAATCAATAAATACTTAATACCTTATTTTTTAGCGGTTCATTTCCCTTGAAGCGTCATATATTATATTGATAAGGAGGAAAATATGCTAGACTTAGATTTAATTGAACAGATGTTAATTGTTGCTATGGCTCTAAGTACATTTACTTGTGCATTTATTCAGAAAACGAAAGTAAAATTTAAAAAAAGCAATTATCTTTGGGTTTATAGTTTCTTTATAAATATAGTATTAGGAATTTTATTTTGCTACAGATTCACACCGATTAGTTTTCCAGACAGTCTATGGGTAGGGTTGTTTTCATTTTTAGGAGCCGATAGTATTTATAAATCACTCGAGGGCAAATTAGCATCTCATAGCCAAATTAAGAAAAAAAATATAATAGAGGTTCCTAAAGAAAATTTAATAGAAATGGAAGTGAATAAATAATGGAAAAACCTCTATATCCAAGTCCTTATATGAGAATAACACAAGGATATGGTGAAGGAAGTCATCGTGATAGTTATGCTATCGATGAAGCTGGAAGTGATGGCGGGATTGATTTTTTGACGGCACCTTTTACAGGAACAATTCGAAAAATATATACAAAGGATGCTAACGAGGTATGGTTAGAAAGTAATAGCGAAGTAGAATATCCAGATGGAACAATAGACTATATGACAATACTATTTGCACATGATAATAATGTGGAAAACTTATACGTTGGAAAAGTAATTCAAAAAGGAGAAAGATTTTATGAAGAGGGAACAAAAGGCATATCAAGTGGTAATCACTGTCATATTGAATGTGGAAAAGGACGTTTTTCAGGATCTGGTTGGATTCAAAACTCAGCTGGATATTGGTCAATATTAAACCGAAAAAAACCACAAGAATGTTTGTGGATTGATAGTAGTATTAAAGTATTAAACAATTATGGATATTCTTTCAAAAAAATAGAAGAGAATTCCCTACCCGATGATAAGACTACCCCTATTCCAGACATAAAACCTACACCAGAGATTCCTGATGATAAAAAAGAACAGGATAAGGATAATAAAAGTTTGATATTTACTTGTCATAAAGATGATATTTATGCAATTAGACTAAAAAAAGGTCAGAAATTATATTTAGAATCATCTGACAATAATATATAAAAACATTGGAGTTATATCCAATGCTTTTTTATCCTAAAGCAACATCTAAAATCATCATAATAGAAAATCCTACTAAGGTAAATAACGCCATTAAGTCCTTTTTCTTATTGCTTTGGCTTTCTGGAATTAATTCTTCTACTACTACATAAATCATAGCCCCTGCCGCAAATGATAGTAAATAAGGAAGTAATGTTTGTACTCTCATAACGAGTAATGCCCCGATGACCGCCGAGATGGGTTCTACGATTCCACTTGCTTGACCATAGAAGAATGATTTAGCCCTAGAAAATCCCTCTCTTCGTAACGGAAGACTAACAGCACTGCCTTCTGGGAAATTCTGTATTCCAATACCAATTGCGAGTGTTATAGCAGATAAAAGAGTCGCACCTTCGATGTTGTATGCTAAGGATCCGAATGCAACACCAATTACAAGTCCTTCAGGAATATTATGAAGGGTAATAGATGAAATTAACATTAAACATCGTTTAAGATTAGGCCCATCTTTCTTTTTGCCTTTCTTTTTTCTACTTTTTTCCATTATATTATAGATTTTATCTCCACTATAAAGCAATAACCCTCCACAAAAGAAACCAATAAAAACAACAAGCCAAGGAATTAATTTAAGATTTGTAGCCATTTCAATAGCAGGGCTTAATAATGACCAAAATGATGCAGCAATCATAACGCCTGCTGAAAATCCTAATAAAGCATCCATAACTCCCTTTTTGATTTCTTTAAAAAAGAAAACTACTGCTGATCCTAAAGACGTAATCGCCCATGTAAACATTGCAGCAATCAATGCTTGATATATGGGTGACAATTGAACAAAAAAATTTATCACAAAAATCCTCTACCTTTCCTTATATTAATGTATGAAAGGTATTAAACTTTGTATAGGCAATTAACTATACCAATTTATATTTTGATTTTTAAAACTTGTCCAATACTTAAAGTGTTAGAAGTTAAATTATTCAGATTTTTAATAGCATCTATTGTAGTATTGTACTTTCTAGCAATAGAATATAAGGTATCTCCACTTACTACAGTATAGGTAGTATAATTATTTTCTATATTACTAACAGGAATTTTTAAAGTTTGCCCAATGCTTAAGGTATCGGAAGTTAAACTATTCAACCTCTTAATATTCTCTACTGTAGTATTATACTTTTTAGCAATAGCCCATAAGCTATCTCCATTTACTACGATATAGTTAATATAATTATTATCAGTATTGTCAACAGGAATTTTAAGAACTTGACCGATGCTCAAGGTATTGGAAGTTAGATTATTTAGATTTTTAATAGCATCTACTGTAGTATTATACTTTTTAGCAATAGAATATAGAGTATCCCCATTTATTACAGTATAATTAACATAATTTTCATCTATATTATTAACAGGAATTTTAAGAACTTGACCAATACGTACAGTATTAGAAGTTAAATTATTCAGCTTTTTAATAGCATCTACTGTAGTATTATATTTTTTAGCAATAGACCATAAGCTATCTCCCATAATAACTGTGTAGGAAATGGTGTCAGTATCAGTATCTTCCTCGTCTTTTACACATGGGTTGAGAGAGCCATAAAGCATATCGATATATGTCCATGTCTGGTTATTAACGATTCCAGTTGTAGTTAGATCATTATTAAGTTGGAATCTTTTTACAGCATTTTCGGTTTCTAAGTCAAAAATACCAGTAATATTACCTGTATAGTGCAAAAGTGCTTTTAGTTTTTTTTGCAGCTCTTCTACATCTTTTCCACGTGAACCTAGTTTTAAAATAGGATAATCACGAAAAGGTGTAATAGCAGTTTCTGTAAATTGGAATAACATTTTCCACATTTCATTATCTACAACTCCAGTTTCCGCTAGCTTGTATTCTTTTTGAAAGGCTTTAACTCCTTCTTCTGTTGCTAAACCGAAACTCCCAGTAATAATGGCATTATAAAAGCCAAGTATTTTTAGTTTCTCCTGCAAGATTTTTACATCATTTCCTGTATCTCCTAATTGTAAGTTATTCTCTAACAATGTATCACCTCATTAAATTATATTCATTTATTTAGAAGATATTATATATAATATAGTGAGGTGAATTATGGCAAAAGGATATTTAGAGGTTAATGTATATAGTGGAACAATTGCAAATCCTGTAAAGGGTGCTACTGTAACAGTATTATCAGGAGAAGGTGAAGTAGCAAGAGAGATAACAGATGAGAATGGAAAGACAGCATTAATTACGTTAGATACCGTTGATAAGAGTTATTCAGAGAAACAACAAAACGAAGTAAGACCTTATACAACATATGATATTGTAGTAGAGTCGTTGGGTTTAACACCTACTAAAATAGAAGGAGTACAGATTTTTGATGGGGTTACTTCTATTCAAAACGTGCATTTGACATCAATTGATGAAAATTCAAATGAAGATGTGGAGGAAATTTCTCCTAATACACTATGGGGTGAGTATCCACCATATATTTCGCAGGATGAAAACAATGAAGAGGGAATAGAACCTTACGTATTATCCCAAGTATTAATTCCTGCAAATATAGTGGTTCATGACGGGGTTCCTAGTAACTTAATCGCTGCAAATTATACTGTTCCATTTGTAGATTATATAAAGAATGTAGCAAGTAGTGAAATATATAGTACATGGCCAGTAGAGACTATAAAGGCAAATGTGTTAGCAATTATTTCTTTTACTTTAAATAGAATTTATACAGAATGGTATAGAAGCAAAGGTTATAATTTTACGATTACATCAACAACTAGTTATGATCAGAAATACACTAAGAACGGGACGATTTTTAAGCCTATTTCAGATATAGTAGATGAAATATTTACAAATTATATTAGAAGTGGTTTCAGGGTAGAACCGTTACTCGCTCATTATAAAAGTGAAACAAGTGAACCAGGATATTTAAGTCAATGGGGATCGAAGGAATTAGGAGATAGGGGTTATAAGGCACTAGAAATTTTAAGAACTTACTATGGGAATAGTATTAATATTTATGAGGCAGAAACAACGCAAAAGGAACCATATTCCTTTACCACAACATTAAAAAAGGGTGATTGTAATAATGATGTTTATGTATTACAAAATACCCTAAATTATATCCGGGGGAGTTATCCAGGAATTCCAGTTATTGAGAATCCATCAGGATTATTTGATGATGATACATTTAATGCTGTTAGAAAGTTTCAACAAGTATTTTCATTGGCACAAACAGGTGAAGTAAATTATCAAACATGGTATCGAATTTCTTATATTTTTGCAGCAGTATATGACATGACCAATAGTATTTATACTTAAAAAAATGTGGGAAAATCTCAATATCATTAACTTAAGCAATGAAGTTTGGAAAAATTCCCTTGCCTTGTTTATAAAATATCAAAATGTTTTTCATGTATTTATATGAGATTCACTTTTGATATTTTTATTTCTTTTGTATTTTCAATTTTTCCTCACAGGGTATTGATATTTTAAAATTAATTTTTCAAACTCATTCATTAATTTCCCCCTTTTATTGTATTATGAAAAAAACGCTTTTGCGTTTTTTTAAGGTGATGACATTGACAAATATCTACATTTTTTTAAATGTAAAAAAGGAAAAGTGGAAGTCATAAAGGAAGATACT
>CAJUHO010000013.1 GCA_910586195.1 uncultured Bacilli bacterium | reverse complement strand
TTTCTATAATTTTATCTTTCCTGCTTGATTATATTTTTCCCGCATTGTATACTTACTTTATAAATATAATAGATGTTTTAAAAAAAAATCATAAAGCAGTTAACTTTATGTTTTTTATTAGACTCTTAAAAAATACAGTACTATATTTAAAGGAAAATATATTTCTTCTTTCTCGTTATTTATCCAACTATTATTCCAAATTACTTTTTTGACTGATTTACATTGTTGTCGGATTTAGTCTCTCCATATATCTGTCTTTCATTTTGTTACTTGGGTGTACATATAACGATAATGTTACTTTTACATCTGAATGTCCTAGTATCTCACTTAACGTCTTCGGATCCATTCCTATCTCTATACACCTTGTCGCAAATGTATGCCTTAATGCATGAAATCCATAGTTCCCTATCTCTGCTCTTTCCACTATCGTTTTGTATCTATTGTAATATGTCCTTGGCTCTATATATTTGCAACTTTCATGTTTCTTTTTTACTTGTTCTAAATTTAGAAGAATCTCATTTCTTTTATTCTTTACTTCCAAATAGTTTTTTCCATACACGTATCCATAGCGATACCTTCCATCCATCTTCCTTTCTTTGATATATCTTGCTTCCCATCTTCCATCTTTCCTTAGAAATATATTTTCTCCTTTTCTACTCATATTTTCCCTTTCTCTTCTGACTATCAATATTTTTTTGTTCATTCGTAATGAAACAATTTTATTGTATAGTTAGTCCCTTACTTCTCTTTTTATCATAAAGTATTTTCCTTTATGATTTTCATTTTACTTCTTTTTTATTAAAAAAAATGTAGTTTCTTCTGATTTTTTGGAGGACTCATTATAATTTTATTATGTATTTTCATTAAACAATTTTTATTATTTTTTTGGTATATTTATATCCTCGAGAACATTTTACTTTCTAAAAAAAACAAAAAGGTGTCAGTTTATGACGCCTTTATGATTATTCTTGGAATTTTTCTGCCAATTCTTTTAATTTTCTAAATCGATGATTTAAGCCGGATTTTGTAATTGTTTTTCCTGTTTCCATAGAAATAATTTCACTTAACTCTTTTAAAGAAGCTTCAGGATATTTTAATCTGTACTGTATAATTTCTTTTGTTTTGTCGTCTAGTAAATCTATTTGAGTATGTTTTTTTATAATCTCTATTTGTTTTAATTGTATAGAAGCCGCATCCACTATCTTGTTAATATTTGCCTGTTCACAATTATTTAAACGATTCGTTTGATTTTTCTTGTCTTTATAAATTCGAATATTCTCGAAATACATAACAGCATTATTCGCTCCTAATATTTTTAAATAATCACTAATTTTTTCGGCTTCTTTCATATAAATCATATAGCCTTTATCTCTTGTTAAAATCTTAGCATTTAAGTCAAAAATATTTAAAAGTTTCTGCACAAATACAGTCTCTTCAGGGTTATCTATTAATAGTTCCATATGATATCTAGAAGTTTTAGGATCATTAACACTACCTTTTGCTAAAAATACCCCTCTTAAATACGCTCTAATTTCTTCATTTCCACCAACAATATATTCAGGGGGGCTTGTAAAAGGAATTCCTCGATTATTAGTATAACCGATATCCTCTAAAATAAATGATAAATTTTCTGAGATTTTTAAAAGGTATAACATATTCTTTGAAAAATTTAAATTATTTTTCATTTCTACTTCTACCTTGCTTTTATACAGTGTATTTATCATATAAATCAATTTATCTACAAGCGCCTTATTTTCTGTTGCTAAAATAAGAGTTTCTTCATATAATTCTCCATTATTTCGTATAAACCCTGATATTTCGGCAATCATTTCTGACTTTGTTCCTTCAATTGTTATAATTTCATTTTTAATTTTAGTAGTATAAGACATTTTAATCCCTCATTAAATAAGAAAATATTTCACTTGATAATTTTAAACTATTATGACGAATCACATTGTCAACAACAGTTAATAAATCTCCCTCTATAAGCTCAACATCTAAGTTTTTCAAATTATCTCTGTCAAGTAATACTGGATCTTTTTGTTCCTCGGTTTCATATTTGCAAGCAATTTCTTTATCAATAGATGAGTTACTGGCAATTACAACATCAACCTTTCGTTTATTCAAATAGCTATTTATTAATTGAATGTGATCTGCTACCGTAAAATTGTCTGTCTCTCCTGGCTGTGTCACGGCATTACATAAATACATAATCGGAGCCTTTGCACTATCTAATGCTTCTTTTACATCTGTACATATAATATTAGGTAAAATACTAGTATAAAGACTTCCCATGCTAAAAATTATTAAATCACTATTTTTAAGTGAGGAAATTACTTCTGGTAAAACATTTGGCTCTTCTTTATAATATATTTTTTTTATCGAACGCTTTGATTTTGTAATTTGTTCTTCTCCTTCAATAATTTCACCAGTAAAGGTTTCCCCCATTAAAGTAAGAGAGGAATCTTCCGATATTGGTAATACCCGATGTCTCACATCAAGCAATTTAGATAATGCTTTAATGGATTCATCTAAGCTGCCTGTAATATCTAAAAGAGAGGTCAAAATTAAATTTCCAACACTATGGCCATCTAAATCACTAGAAGTCTCAAAACGATATTCCAACATGTTTTTAATTACTTCATCAGTACTTGACAAATTGGTAATCACTTTTCGAATATCCCCTACTGCTGGAGTATTAAACTCCTTTCTTAGTTTGCCCGTGGACCTTCCATTATCTGACACTGTAATAACAGCCGTGATGTCCACCGGAAAATCTTTTAGTCCATGTAAAAGGGAAGACATTCCAGTTCCCCCACCTAATATTGTTATTTTCTTATTCAATATGGATCACTTCTTTCTATTACAATATATGCATCTTCTAAAGAGGTGTCCTTATTAGATTAGCTTATATTTTTTAATATATTTATTGCAGCAACAGCACCATCATTCGTTGCCGTTACAATTTGATAAACACTCTTTTTTCGAATATCCCCTATGGCATAAATACCTTTAATGTTTGTTTCCATTTCATCATTTGTAGTGATGTATCCTTCTTCATCTATAATACCTAAATCATCAAATGCATTGGACTCAGGGATATAGCCAATAAACACAAAGCATGCAGATGCTTTTATATTTTCTGTTTCATGATGGCGATTGATACGTACACCTGCAAATTTTTCATCAGATATTAAAAATTCCACAATATTAGCATTTTTAATAATTTCAATATTCTTTATATATTGCAAATCATCTTGTAAATAAGATTTGGCTCTAAAACTTTCACTGCGATGAATAATGGTTACTTTCTGACATATTGATGATAAATAAATGGCCTCTTCTAAGGCACTATCACCACCACCTACTACTACAACTTCTTCATCTTTGAACAGTGCTCCATCACAAGTGGCACAATAACTAATTCCGTGTCCTGTAAATCTTTCCTCATTTGGAAGATTTAATTTTCTAGGCTTTCTTCCTGTGGCAATAACTATTTTATTAGAAAGAATTTCTTGTCCATCATCTAATACTACAACTTTCATATCATGATCTAATTTAATATTTATTACTTTTTCATATAATATTTCGACTTCTAGCGCTTTTAATTGCATTAACATCTTCGTAGCAAGTTCTGCACCCGTAATACTTTTAAATCCTGGATAATTACTAATTATAGATGTCTTTACAACCTGACCACCTGGAGTATCCCCCTCGATTATTAAACAATTAACACCTGAGCGTTTTAAATATAGAGCAGCAGTCATTCCTGCTACTCCTGCTCCAATAATTACAACTTCATATTTACCTGCTTGCATTATTCATCATCCTTTGCATATAAATTTTCAAATCTTAAGCCTCTTCTTGGGTGAATAAAAAATAGATACAGTCCAATCAGAATACATCCTATGGAAACAATTTGGGCAATTCTAAAGTTATCAAGCATTAAAGAATCCATTCTCATTCCTTCTATAATAATACGTGCAGAGGAATACCAAATTAAATAAAATCCCGTTAATTGTCCTATTTTTAATCGTGGATATTTGCGAATGAGAAGCAGGGCAATGAAACCAAAGAAATTCCAGATAGATTCATAAAAAAATGTTGGTTGATGATACTCTCCTAGAATATTCATTCCATTAATTATAAAATCGGGTATTCCTGCACTTTTTAATTTAGCAATTGTGGTTACTGCTCCATAAGCTTCTTGGTTAAAAAAGTTTCCCCATCTTCCTATAGCCTGTCCCAAAATCAGTCCTACTACTATAATATCTAATATTTTCAATGTATTTTGTTTGTATTTTTTACAATAAATTAGAGTAAATATACCTCCAAAGAGAAGTCCTCCATGAATTGCCAATCCACCATTCCATATTTCTAATATTTCGATGGGATATTTTAAATAATAATCTAAATTAAACACTACATAATAAAGTCTAGCTCCAATAAATCCAAAAATAACTGCATTAAAAAGTAGATTAATAAAAAAGTCTTGATCAATTTTTCTTTTTTTTATTTCAAAATAAATAATAATAGATGATGATAAAATTGCTAGTAAAATAAGAAGAGAGTACCAATAAATTTGTATAAAACCGAAATCTACAGCAATTCTATTCATGTTCTTTCACTCTCCTTATTATTGGTTTTATAATTAAACCTTCCATCAAAAAATTCATAATAGAAATTAAAATTGCAATCCAAAGGGCAATCCAAAAATTATGTAATTCAAAATGATCTCCTAATATCCAATCAGCAAGCTTTAATATAAATAAATTAATAAAAGGATAAAACAGACCTAATGTTACTCCAGTAATAGGAATTGTTAAAGTAACTAATATTGGCTTTACAGTAATATTTAACAAATATACAACTAGCACAACAATAAACGAATAAATATAGGAATGTTCCATATCAATATAGAGACTATCAAATAGATGAGATATAAGTACAAATACAAGTGTATATCCAAACATGTAAACAAGCCATTCTAAGATACGATTTATTTGTGTTCTTCCTTTGACCTCTCTAATCAATTGCACAATACTCACCTCACAGAATTTTTTTTAAAAATTGGCCGGTGTAAGACTCTTTTACTTTCGTCACTTCTTCTGGAGTTCCTGTTGCTACTATTTTCCCTCCAAGGTCTCCTCCTTCAGGTCCTAAATCGATGATATAATCTGCCACTTTAATAACATCTAGGTTATGTTCAATTACGACTACTGTATCTTTATTATCTACTATTTTCTGTAAAATTGCAAGTAATCTCTTAATGTCATGTGTATGAAGACCTGTAGTTGGTTCATCCAATACAAATAGTGTTTTACCAGTCGCTTTTCGTTGTAGTTCTTTAGCTAATTTAACGCGTTCTGCCTCTCCACCTGATAAAGTCGGTGCACTTTGTCCTAATTTGATATAACCTAGTCCAACATCTTCCAATACTTGCAACTTATTTTTAATTTTAGGTACATTGCTAAAGAACTCTAGGGCCTCTGTTACACGCATTTCTAAAACGTCTGCAATATTCTTGTCTTTATATTTTATGTTTAAAGTCTCTTGATTATATCTAGTCCCATGGCAAACTTCACAAGGAACATAAACATCTGGTAAAAAGTGCATCTCTATTTTTTTAACACCATCTCCGCGACATGCTTCACAGCGACCTCCCTTTACATTAAAAGAAAATCTATTTTTTTCAAAACCATACATTTTGGCCTCTTTGGTTGTCGTAAATAATGTTCTTATATCGTCAAATACTCCAGTATAAGTGGCTGGATTACTTCTAGGTGTTCTTCCAATTGGGCTTTGTGATATTTCTACAATCTTATCTAAATGTTCAATTCCTAGAATTTTTTTATGTTTTCCAGGCTTGTCTTTAGAGTGATACAATTTCTGTGATACACTTTTGCAAAGTATTTCATTAATCAAACTACTCTTTCCACTTCCTGATACTCCAGTGATACAAGTAAAGGTTCCAAGAGGAATTGCTACATCTATATTCTTCAGATTATGCTCTTCAGCACCCTTAATAACAATCTTCTTCCCAAGACCTTTCCTTCTACTTTTTGGGATTTCAATGCATAATTTCCCACTCAAATATTGTCCTGTTAGGCTTTTTTCGTTATTCATAACTTCTTTTGGTGTTCCTTGTGCCATAATTTTCCCACCTTGATCTCCTGCCTTTGGTCCTACATCTACTAAATAGTCACTGGCAAGCATCGTATCTGTATCATGCTCTACAACAATAAGAGTATTGCCCAAATCACGCATTTCTAAAAGAGAGGTAATTAAACGTTCATTATCTCTTTGGTGAAGACCTATACTAGGTTCATCTAATACATACAATACCCCCGTTAACCTAGATCCAATTTGAGTGGCAAGTCGAATACGCTGTGCCTCACCTCCAGATAATGTTCCCGCACTTCTATTTAATGTTAA
Organism: uncultured Bacilli bacterium; assembly: GCA_910586195.1. Lineage (GTDB taxonomy): Bacteria > Bacillota_I > Bacilli_A > RF39 > UBA660 > MGBC119817. Next base: position 26,524 of record CAJUHO010000013.1, on the reverse strand, counting down.
ATATTCCAGCCCTACATTAGATAAAAATGATAAACGAGAGGAAATTTCCTTCAAAATAAGATTAGCAATTTGTTGTTGTTCCTTTGTTAACTTTAATCTTTGAAAAAATGGAATTAATTCTTTAATACTAAGACAAGTTACTTCATAAATATTTTTATCTCCGACTTTAACAGAAAGCACACTGTCATTTAATCTAGCTCCCTTACAAGTTTCACAAACATGTTCTATCATATAATGTTCTAGCCATTCTCTAATCCATGTACTGGAAGTTTCACGGTATCTTCTTTCTAAGTTATTAATAATCCCCTCATAAAAATCTTTGCTATTCGTAATATTGCCACTTTTTGTTGCATAATGAAATAAAATTTGTTCATTGTTTCCATATAAAATAATATCTTTTTGATTTTGGGATAATTTTTTGAAAGGTTTATCCATATCAATTTTATAATGTTTACATACACATTCTAACTTTTTATAATAAATCCCCTCTTGATCATCACTTAGAGTTTTTATACAACCTTCATTGATACTTAAATCTTTATCTGGTATTACGAGATCTGGATCAATCTGCTGTTTTATTCCAAGTCCCTTGCAATCAGAACAAGCTCCAAACGGAGCGTTAAAACTAAATATATTAGGTTCTAGTTCGGGTAGTGAAAACTCACAATAAGGACATGCAAAAGATTCTGAAAATAACAACTCTTTAGCATTTTCTCCTAATAGTTGAATGATTACTTTTCCCTGTGAAAGTTTTGTAGCCTGTTCTAATGATTCACATAATCTTCCCCTTACATCTTGTTTTAAAACAATTCTATCTACTACTACTTCAATGTTTTCACGCTTATTTTTATCTAAGGAAATCTCTTCACTTAAATCAAACATTTCACCATTAATACGAACTCTAATATACCCTTCTCTACGGAGAGTATCTAATAAATCCTTATGCGTTCCTTTTTCACGGTAAGCAACGGGTGCCATAATAATAATTTTAGTTCCTTCTTCGTATTCTAAAATTTTATTGGCCATTTCTTCGATGCTTTGCGACGTAATAGGAATATGATGGTTCGGGCAGTATGCAGTACCAATTCTTGCAAACAAAAGTCTTAAATAATCATAAATCTCTGTTACAGTTCCTACTGTTGAACGTGGATTTTTACTCGTTGTCTTTTGATCAATACTAATAGCAGGGGAAAGTCCCTCAATACTATCAACGTCTGGTTTTTCTGTACCACCTAAAAATTGACGGGCGTAAGCCGAAAGGCTCTCAACATATCTTCTTTGTCCTTCTGCATAAATTGTATCAAAAGCAAGAGAACTTTTCCCACTGCCTGATACTCCTGTCATTACAATTAATTTATTTTTCGGAAGCTCCAATGAGACATTTTTTAAGTTATTCTCTCTAGCGCCCTTAACAATAATTTTATCCATAAACTTCACCTAGCACATATTATAGCACATTTGTTTTATTTTGTATCAGAAAAGTTAAATACTATAAAGAAAAGCTATCTATTTTTAGGTTTCGTGGATAATACTTTTTCATATTGACTCATAAAATCATTTTGATCGTTAGATGAGGTAGAAACAATATCCACTAACTGTTGAAATCTCTTATAGTCCATATTATTTGATGAACATCTAAACACTTCATTTGTCAACCTTTCTAAATCAAATTTCCCCTCCACTATAGCATCTACTAATTTTAAAGAAAAATTTATATTATTTTGTACTGTTTTAGCATTCAATGTTCCATTTGCATAACGAAATTCCATTCTATTATAATAATAATCTCAAAAGTTAATAGCGTCTCGCCTTTCAAAAACAGAATAACCTTTATGAAATAAGGAAGCAAAAACATTTTGTTCAGTTTCAAAATCTACTGTTTTAATCTTTTCCATTAAATAAGGCCTTGTTAATCTGGCATAACTTTCTTTTGTTTTTCTTTCAAAATAACAATCTCCCATATAAAACATATTAATATCTTGTTCTGCTAAATATAATATCTTTATTAAAGTTTCTACAAAAATATTGATGTTTTTAACAGGCGAGATATTAATACTTACATGATTGCTACAGAAACTATTTATTTGTGCTCCATTTTCTTTTAGTACTTTGCATAGCATTTCTATTTCTAACCAATCTTCTTTTGCATTTTTGTATAGTCTACTAGATATTTCCCCACCATACATTTTACCATTTTTAGGAATAGACACTGTACTATCTTCATCTAAATAATTTGTATCATAAATAGTATCAGAATCTTTATGATATCTTTCCAATCTTATAGGTATATCTGTTTTCTTAAATACTTCTATTAAATCTTCTAATGGCGCTTGTGTAAATTCTAATTCCGTTCCATATAAATATTTACTTAATCCTATGTCATAACGATATGCTGTCATATAATCCTCCATCTCAATTACGACATATTATAAAATATTTCCTAATCTCTTACAACTAATTTTTCACAAAATAATGTTGTTAAGATTTTTGTGTTTTAAAATCTAGTATTTTTCTCTTAGCATGTGTAGTTTTAGCTGCCTCTAGCCATTCAATTTTTGGACCTTGAGAGGATCTATCAGTAACAAGTTGTACCCTATCTTGATTTTGTAATATATAACTTATTGGTACATTCTCTCCATTAACGGCAGTTGTCACTATATAATTAGCATTATCACTATCTAATTTATAAGCAAAATCTATTAAAGTGGCACCTTTTGGTAATTCTATTACATCTCCTGTTTGTGCATATACATGAATACGAGTAGCAAAAATTTCTTGCCTCAAACGTTCTACAAAATCTCGATTATTCTCAGCAAACTCATCAATATCTATCAAATAACTATAAAACTGACTCTTTTTTTCTAATTCTTCTTGCATTAAATACTTAGCGTCTTTCCCATACATTTCCCAAAAAGAGGAAAGGCCTCTGGCTGCTATTTTATGCATTTTAGGAGTCCTAATTTGGGCCTGTACATATTTTCCTTCTTCTCCACAAACAGTAGTGTGAAGGGATTGATAAAGATTCGTTTTAGGACGACATATATAATCTTTAAATTTATCATTGAGAGGGTGGTATTTTCTATGAATTACCCCTAAACTCTGGTAACAATTAGCAATATCGTCTACTACTACTTTTAATGCCAATAAATCATTCATTTTAGAAAGCGTTGCTTCCTCTTTCAATGCCCTTGAAATTCCATAAATACTTTTTATTCTTATCTTAATTTCATTAGGAATCAATGCTTCATTCAATAGTTTATGGATTGTATCGTACATTTGATATAAACATTGCTTACTTTCTTCTTCTATTTTTTGTCGTACTTCTTTTGCCCTATTATACTCATCTGGTTCTAAATATTTAAGCGCTAAATCTCTTAATTCTACTTGAGACTCATTATCCCCCAAGTAATCAGCGAGTGGCGCAAAGATATCTAACGTTTCTTGAGAATTTTCTATTTGTTTTTCTTGCTTCATATACTGTAGTGTCCTCATATTATGAAGTCTATCCGCAATTTTAATAGCAATAATTCGCACATCTACTTCTAATCCTGTAACAATTTTTCTAATATTAGCAACATTTTGCTCTTGTTTAGTAGAAAACTCCATTCTACCTATTTTAGATACTCCATCTACCAACTTAGCAACCTCTAAACCATACTGTTTTGCAATATCTTCTTTTGTAAGGGGGGTATCTTCTATGGTATCATGTAAAATTCCAGCACAAAGAGTTTCCATATCAGCATACCTTTTAGAAAGACTATAGGCCACATTCAAAGGATGAATAATATAAGGTTCTCCACTTTTTCTAAAGGTTCCTCTATGTAACTCTTCCGCATCATGATATGCTTTCATTACTTTATCGACATCTTCTTGAGAAAGATAAGTACTTATTTGTCTTTTAAATATTTCAATATTAATATCATTCATATTTTTACCTCCACTACTAATATAAAAATAACGGCATCAAGTAAAATGCAACTTGAGACCGTTTTATTCCTTATCTTGTTCAAAGCCCACAGATAGTGTATCTTTTATTTCATTTTTATCAAATTGAAAATTTTCAAAAAAACTCATCACTATCATAGAGACCTCCAAAAAATATTTATATTAATATTAGCACAATTATTTTAAAAGTCAATTATTTTTTATCTTTGTCTTCACTTATAAAGTTATTTCATTTGTAAATCGTTCTTTATAAGTACAACTTTGACATAATTCTTCACTGGGATTGCGATTTTGAAAACTCTTTTTTAAAGTTAATAGTCTAGAAGAATTTAAAATCTTGGAAAACTCTTGTTTATAAATATTTCCTAAACTAACAACTCCATTGCTATCTAAACAACATGGAACAACAGTACCATCCACTAAAATGGCAATTTGTGTTTTTAACGCCATGCAATATCCACAAGATTTGTGGTTTGTTTTTTCAGGCCATGTAAACTTTTTCTGCTTATCCACATAAATAGTGGAAGTAAGCTTAATATTTTCTTCTAATTTTATTTTTTCAACAGTTTCTGGGGATAAACGATAATACTCAGAAAGTCTTTCCACAAGTTCTGTGTATTCTTCATTTAAAGTATAATCTTTTAATGTCCATAGTCTGTATATCACAATAATATCGGAACGTAGTAATGATACTGAGTCCCATATTTGTTCATAAATCTCCTTATTATGGTATTCAGCATGAAGTGAAATATTTATTTTTTTCACACATGAATGACGATTTAGTAAATCTATCTTTTTAGAAAGTAAGGTTGCATTTGTAGTAATATTAACACGAAAATCGTTTTTATCAGCCACCTGTAAAATTTCATCTAATTTAGGATGAAGTAGGGGTTCTCCTTTTACATGAAGATAAATTGTCTTGGTATATGGTTTTACTTCTTTTAATATATGAGAAAATTCCTCTACACTCATCCATCTTTTTGCTCTGATATCATGGCTACAAAAGGGACAGGATAAATTGCAATGATTTGTAATTTCTATATAAACTTTTTTAAACTTCATATTACTCCATAGACTTCATTTCAAACAAAACATCCCTTAATTCCATTGCTCGTTCGAAATCCAAATTTTTGGCTGCTTCCCTCATTTCCTGTTCTACTTTTTCCACTGTCAAGGCAATTTCTTTTTTAGTCATTTTCTTGTTCGATGCAGCTTTTTCATCAATATTACTAATCACTTCTCTTATTTCTTTTTCTATCGTCTTAGGTGTGATACCATGTTTTTTATTGTATTCATCTTGAATTTTTCTACGGCGTGCTGTTTCAGTAATCGCTTGATTCATACTATCTGTTATTTTGTCTCCATACATAATAACATGTCCCTTAGCATTTCTAGCACAACGTCCGATTGTTTGAATAAGACTACGATTACTACGTAAAAAGCCTTCTTTATCAGCATCTAATATTGCAATCAATGATACTTCTGGGATATCAATTCCTTCACGCAATAAATTAATTCCAACTACCACATCATATTTTCCTACTCTTAAATCATGTATAATTTTTAAACGTTGCAAGGTTTTTACTTCTGCATGAAGATACGCGACTTTTATATCTAGCTCTTTTAAGTAATTAGTTAACTCTTCTGCCATACGAATCGTAAGTGTTGTTATCAAGACTCTTTCATTTTGCTCAATACGTCTATTAATTTCACCAACTAAGTCATCTATTTGTCCTTCTGTTTTTCTCACTTCAACAGTTGGATCTAAAAGGCCTGTTGGACGAATAATTTGTTCAATATATATTTGATTTGTATGTTCTAATTCGTAGTCTCCTGGAGTTGCTGAAACATAGATAGCTTGATTAACTTTTTGCTCAAATTCATCAAACTTTAATGGGCGGTTATCTAATGCACTTGGAAGGCGAAATCCAAAATCTACTAAATTCATTTTACGAGCACGATCACCATTATACATACCACGCACTTGTGGAAGTGTTACATGGGACTCATCTACTACTAGTAGGTAATCATCTGGAAAAAAGTCCATTAAAGTAGTGGGTGTTTCTCCCTTTTCTCTTCCTGCCATTGGGGCTGAATAGTTTTCTATTCCTGAACAAAATCCTGTTTCCTCTAACATCTCTATATCATAATTGGTTCTCTGCTCTAATCTTTCTGCTGGCAAAAGTTTATTATTTTCTCGAAAATATTCTAATCTCTCTTCTAATTCTTCTTTGATTCTAACAATAGCAGATTTTAGTTTATCATCACTTACTACAAAGTGACTAGCGGGAAATAAGCTTATTGTTTTCTTATTGGAAAGGATTACTCCTGTTAATGTATCAATTTCACTAATTCTATCAATTTCATCACCAAAAAATTCGATTCGATAACCTGTGGTATTTTGATATGCTGGTATTATTTCCAAAATATCACCTCGTACTCTAAAAGTTCCACGTTTAAAATCTAAATCATTTCTCTCATATAACATATCTACTAATTTAGTTAATATGTAGTTTCTTTCTACTTGCTCTCCTACACTAAGTGTTAGCATTTTATTTCTATACTCTTCTACTTCTCCAATACCATAAATGCAGGAAACACTAGCTACTACAATACAATCACGACTAGAAAGTAGGCTACTTGTAGCTCTATGGCGTAGCTCATCAATTTCATCATTAATAGAAGAATCCTTTTCAATATAGGTATCCGTTGAAGGAACATAGGCTTCTGGTTGGTAATAATCATAATATGAGACAAAGTATTCAACATGATTCTCTGGAAAGAGTTCCTTGAGTTCACTATATAATTGTCCAGCAAGAGTTTTATTGTGTGCTAAAACAAGTGTTGGTTTGTTCGTTCTTGCTATCACATTTGCTATTGTAAAAGTCTTACCAGTTCCCGTAGCGCCCAGTAAAACCTGCTCTTTTTGACCATTTTCGATACCACTTACTAACTTATCAATGGCTTGTGGTTGGTCACCACTTGGTTTATATTTTGATACTAATTTGAACATATTGCCCTCCTTATTATGACTACGCTCAACCTGAAGATTCGTGTCAAACACCATTTTTCAAGTTCAAAAAATCTCTAATTTTTGCTTGGACACAAATGTCGACCACAAATTTACTAAATAATATATTTTACCATCCATTTAGTAAGTAATTTATTCTTCACTAATTTCTATCACTATTTGGTATTCATCTGTATATAAGGTTTTATTACCAATTTCGTTATAAGTATTTATTTCAATATTCTCCTTATCCAAATATTTAAGTAATATGGGTAAAGTTTTTTGTTCAAACAATTCATACCCTTTTTTAGTAAAATAGGATTTATTTTTAGAAGAGTATTCAGGCGGTTTTGGTAACCAATTTATCTGTTTATTATTTAACAAATCTTTCCATTTATCAATCCCAACTATATTTTTTAAAGCATTATAAATTCCTTCTCCATTATATGTTATACGATAATATACATTTTGATTATTTAATGTTTTAATCATAATATCAAAATCACTTTCTAAAGTTCTCATTTCTCTTTCACGATACAGATTAAATTCTTTTTCAGCTTTTTCTATTGCTTGTTCATGTGAAATCTTACCATTTCCTTCTAATATTTTTCTTCTATTTAATTTAATTTGATTATCTAGCTCATTCACCCAATCTAACATTTTCATAGGCCTTTGCTCTAGCGCTTGAAGCTCGGCATAATCTAAAAATTGTGATACTAATAAATTAAGTCTTTGAAGCTCTATTTCGTTTAAATAATTTTTAGCAATCCTCGTATCATCCAATGTTACATAATTTCCTTTGAAATTTGTCATTCCAACATAAGGTTTTTCGTTATTAACTCTTTCATAAATAAGCTCTGCTGCAGTATGTTCATGAACTGCAAAATGGAGTTTATTTTGGACTGTTGCAAAAAATTTTTTGGTCATATCGCTTCTTGGATTATAGTCAATGCTTGTAGCATAAATATCAGTAACTTGTTGATAGAAATTCCTTTCACTTGAACGAATATCTCTAATTCTTTGCAAGAGTTCTTTAAAATATCTATTGCCACCTTGTTTTAACCTTTCATCATCCATGCTAAAACCTTTTTGAATATATTCATGTAATCTAAGAGTGGCCCATTTTCTGAATCTTACTGCAACTTCTGATTGAACACGATAACCCAAAGCAATTATCATATCTAAATTATAATGATCTATATTTCTTTTTACATCTCTATTTCCCTCTTTTTGAACTAACAAGAAATTCTTGTGAGTTGCGTCCTCTTGCAATTCTTTATTTTCATAAATATTTTTAATATGCAAACTAATATTTTGTTGTGTAGTTTTATAAATATTTGCTATATGATTTTGTGTTAGCCAAATATCTTCATCAATAAATTTTACATTTACTTTAGTAATTCCATCTTTATCTTCATAAATCATTATATCATTATCATTTTTAGTCATATTTACTCACCTCTCACTTCAATTTTTTTATATCAACTTTATCAAGTTAATATTATACCATTGATATCATTTTTTGAGTAATGTAACAAGATACGAATGTCAGCCACAAATTTTATTTGTTCATCTAATATTAGCTAGTGTTATTTAGTTCTTTTTTGCCTTCTTCAAATCCTTTTACTAGTTTTTCTATTGCCTGTGGATGGTCGCCTGAAGGCTCATATTTTGATACTAAATCGAACAAATTTCATCACTTTCTAATTCTATTATGATTACTATCAACTAAATTATTCGTCCCCAAATTCATCTCAAAACAGTAATTTTAGTTGGTTAATAAATGACTTTTTACTGAGGACGAACGAAGGTTATAAATTTCATTTTGTGAACTAAATAATACCAAACAACATTAAAGGAGATTTCTTGCACTATTTTAACATCTATACAATCAAAAAACAAGACACTTCAATAGTATCTTGTTTTATCGTTTTTAAACAAATGAAAGCAGATTGCTAATTTATTTTTCCTCTTTTTTAATTTTTTCTATATTTTTACTAAAATCATTGTTCTTCAATAATAACGTATAATATGTCTCTCTTTGATCATGAAATATAATTCCCTCCTGTTTTTATTATAGAACAAAAACAAGATTTTTATCTCTTGTTTGTAGGCGCTAATTTTCTCTCCATTTGCCTTCTCTTCCAAAATATTATCACAAAAAAATTTTTGTTTTGACAACAAAGTGCAAATAATGCTATTATAAGCAATACAAAAAAGAAGGGAAGTGTCGCATATGAAGGTAGCTTTTATAACACCAGAAAATAATATAAAATATATGTCACATTATAATGTATTAGATTTTTGCAAAGAAGTATGTTATCAGCCAAAATACCAAAGTGCATTTAAGGAATTTAGTCAGAACTATCACTATTTTTATCCTTATTTTGACTTTGTTATGTTTAAATTAGGATATATGTTTGTTAATCCTATGTTTCAACAGAAAACGTTTATTACTAGTATCAATAATTATCTTTATTTAGATGATTTAAATAGTTTTGATTATCAGGAAAATAAGGAACAACTAATACAGAAAATTTTAAGTCAACATTTATACCCTTTTATGACATCTGTATCTGCAGAAACATTAACAGTTCAAAAAGTATCACTAGATAATATAAATGAATGTATGGTAGATTCAAATTTAATGGGAATTATGAATAAGACAAGTGTTATAGTAGATTCTTCACATATTATTACGGCTAATACGATTATGAATCAGCTGCTTTTATTATCTCCTACTATTTCTAGGGAATATTATCAATATCTTAATGAGTATGGATTTGATTCAGCGGTAGATGCTGTTAACTTTTGTGTTCAGAATTTAGGATTCTTAAGAGTTATTACTTCTTATCCTTCTATTATCACAAATAAAGCCATACTAAATGAAGAACAATTAAATTTTATAGAAATGGCAGATAATCATGGCTTCAATATATTGTCCACTGATACACCTACCAAATCTTTAATAAAGGAGTACAAAGCAACCCAAAATAAAATTGGTAGAAGTTTTTACTAATACCAATTATTTTTAACGATTATTCCAACTAGCTGGGAATTGAACATACCTACTCGGATTAATAGTACTTCGTTGATACTGAGCCCAGGTACAGCCTCCTCCTACTGATTTCCAATCACAAGTTGTTAATTCTAGATGGAGATGAGGTCCTGAAGAGTTTCCAGTAGAACCCATAAGTCCTATTACTGTTGATGTCGTAACGTACTGATTTACATTTACATACCAAGCACGCATATGAGCATACGTTGAATATATATATCTACCATTATGATTATGACGAATTTTTATAACCAAGGCTCCTGCATCATCATAATACTTAGCAGTAACCAATCCATCTGCAATAGGATAAATAGGAATGGCCTTATTACTGCTAGACAAATCAATTCCTAAATGACCACCAAATCCTGAATACTTCCAACTAACATATCCATAATCCATTGGTCTTTGAAATCCATTAGTACTTGGAAGAGAAGTACCCGAATTTGCAGATTGTTGTATTCTATAAATACATTGACTAGCTGTTTCATTTTCTTTACAATCATTTTTCTTCAAATAATCAAGTTGTTGTTTAGCTGCTTTTATTTGTTCTTCAATTCCTGGCATACCTGCCTTTATATTAGCAGTATCTGCATCAATTCTTTCTTTTTCTGACTGAAGAGATTTTTTTAAGTTATCTAGTTCTACTTGCTTTTTGGCAAGTGATTCTTTTTGATGTTTATTCTTTTCAATCAACACTGTTAAATCATTCATGATTTGACTATTATACTCTGTCAACTGTTCTACAACCGACATACGATAAATCATATCTGTAATACTAGTAGCACCAAAGGCATATTCTAGATAAGCATTATTACCATTCGACACTTGATAATACTCCATAATCTTTTTACTTTCTTCCCTTTTTTGGGCAATAGATTCTGTAGTATTTTTTATTTCTTTTTCTAATTGACTTATCTCATTTTGACAGTTTTTAATCTGAGATTCAATATTTCCTATTTTTTTCTTTATCTCTGCAATTTCCGCATCATTTTTGGCAATTTTATTCTTCCGCTCTTCTAATTCTTTTGTATATTTTTTTACTTCTTCTTCAAATTCCTTCATTGTTTGTTCTCCTCTAGCTTTTGTATCTATTGGAACAAAAAATGTCGATATAAGCAAAAGTAAAATACAAAGTTCTATCATATACTTTTTCATTAAACCTTTAAATACCTCCTTACAGCATGGGAACTACCAATCATTCCAACAATAATTCCAATAATCAAAACAGCAAGTGATGCCTGATACATAAATGGTTCTGGTTTAATTAGTTGGATTAATTTTGAGAATAGATAGCCATTAAAGTGATTATAAAAAGCTAAATAACCAAATGTTGTAATAAATATAGGAATAATAGAACCAATAGCTCCTAAAATCATTCCCTCTATAATAAATGGTGTTTTGATAGTAAAATTAGATGCCCCTACTAATCGCATAATAGAAATCTCTTTTTTTCTTGAAAAGATGGTTAATTTTATAGTATTAACGATTAAAAATACTGTTACTAATATTAATGCAATAACAACAATATAGGCAACCTTTTTTATAGAGGCAAATGCAACTACCATTTGGTCAACCATATTTTCTCCATAACGGACAACGGATACTTTATCTATTTTTTCAATTTTTCTTGCTGTATCACTAATTTTCATAATATCTTTTACTTTTATTTGAAAAGTATCCTTCAAGGGAGAATCCTCTTCTTTCCATTCATCAAGTACTGCCTTAAAGACGTCAGATTGTTTTATCATCTCGTTTTTAACATCGGCTTTGCTTTTAAATGTATATTTTTCAATATTTTTTATAGATTCAATCTCTTTTTTTGTCTGTTCTATTTCTTGTTCTGTTACCTTAGAATCTAAAAAAACCACGATAGTCATATCTTTTTCAATTTCCCTTGTAAAGTTTTCGACATTAAATGAAGCAATAATTGCAATTGCTACAATAATTAAGGTAATCGTAATACATGAAATAGATGCAAGAGACAAACTAAAATTTCGAAAAACACTTTTAAAGGCATCTCGCAAGCTTCTTTTCAACATTCTAAACAGCTTCATTATATGTCCCTTTCTCTTCAAAATTAATTAATCTTCCATCTTTTAAAGTTAACACTTGTTTTTGCATTCTGTTTACAATATCTTTATCGTGTGTAACCATAATAATTGTAGTTCCAATTTCTCTATTAATGGTATCTAACACTCTCATAATTTCCATACTCATATCTGGATCCAAGTTACCTGTTGGTTCATCACATAAAAGTAGTTTAGGATTATTAACGATTGCCCGTGCGATTGCCACTCGTTGTTGCTCTCCTCCAGATAGTTGATCGGGATAATTATGAATTTTATTTTTTAGACCAACCACTTCTAAAGCCTTTAATACTTTTATACGCGCTTCCATCTTTGAGGCACCAATCACTTCCATGGCAAAATTTACATTTTCATAAACTGTAAGTTTAGGTAAAAGTCTATAATCTTGAAAAACAATTCCTAGCTTTCTTCGTAGTTTATAAACCTTGGTATTTCTAAGCTGTACGACATTGACTCCACCAACAACGATTTGACCACTACTCGGCTTTTCTTCACGATAAAGCATTTTAATTAAAGTAGATTTTCCGCTACCTGATCCCCCAATTATAAATGTAAAGGATCCTTTTTTGATAGATAGGCTTAAGTCTTGGATTGCAGTAACACCATTTTTATACTGTTTTGTAACATTTTTCAATCTGATTAAGTCCACTTTTTTCACCTACCATTTCATTTTATATTATATCATATACTATATTAAAAAAAAAGGTTATTGTTCTACCTTTTTCGAGTTGACATTTATTTTCCACCTTCTACCTGATAAGCATCACAGGCCAAAAAGAAGGCCGCATCATCCAATACTTTAATACCCGATGTTACTTGAAAATATTCTCTGCTTGGAACTACTGTCAATAGTACTTTCCTCTTTTTTTCTAAAAATCCTCCCTTTACATCAAAAACTGTGACACTATGATGAAGCTGATTTATAATGTAATCCCTTACTTCTTCATCTTTATGAGTTATAATATAGAATGCTTTATTTTTGGAGATGCCTAAAATAACACGATCTATTAAAAGGCTGTTGATAAACAAAATAATTAGTGCATACATAACATTCGTAAGTCCAAAAAAGATTCCACCTATTATAATAATTATTGTATTAAGTATGAAACTAGAATGTGATATTGGAATATTAAAATCTTGAAAAAGAATTTGGCTGATAATTGGAAGACCACCATTACTAAAACCGATTTTATACATAATTCCATTTAACACACCACTAATGACTCCTATAAATATTGATACTAATAATAAGTCTGTCATATCAATTGTTATATAATTTCCAATCCCTGCCGTTAATTGTACAAAAAATGGATAAATAATTGTGGCAACCACAGACCCTGAAGTTTTCTCTATTCCTAAATATAAAAAGCTTAATAGTAGCAATGATATAGATATGAGAAAAGTAACAATAGAGGGATTCCAGTTATATAGATACTTTGTAATAATTGTGATACCACCAACACCACCTGTTACTAGTTTAGAAGGTAGTAAAAACAAATTAAAAAGACAAGCAGAGAAAAATAAGGTAATAAGTAATAACAAATATCGTCTTCCTAATTTTTTCTTATGAATTGCTTTAATAATCTCGTCAATATTCATCTACTCACCTCCAAAAACTTCATAAGCATCTGTTACTACAAAGAAACTATCTGGATCAATTTCATGAAGACCCTCTTTTAATTTATAATATTCTTTAGTTGGTAATACGCATAATAGTACTGTTTGTCGTTCTTTTTTATAACCACCTTTGGCATTAAAAATTGTTACACCATGATTTAAATATTTTAAAATATAATTTCGTACTTTCTCTTCTTCATTTGTAATGATATAAAATGCTTTACTATCTGATATTCCAAGCATCACTCGATCTGTTATTGCACTTACAATATAAAGAATAATGATAGAATACATTAATTTATTAATTCCAAAAACAAAGACGGAAGATAGGACAATAATACCATCACATAATAAAATACTATTTCCCATACTGATTTTTAAATATTTTGACATAATTTGGTTTAGAATATCAGTTCCACCACTAGTATATCCTGCCTTAAAAATCATGCCTGCTCCGAACCCATATAAAACCGCCCCAAAAATAGTAGTTAATAACATTTGAGAAGAGTCAATGTCAATATAAACATCAATATTAGAGGTTAGTTTTACAAAGATAGGGAACAAAAGGCTTCCTAAAACAGAGGCGCTTGTTTTTTCCTTTCCTAATAAAAAATAACTTAATATTAATAAAATAACAGCAGATATTAAAATTACTAACGAATTATCAATACCAAATAAAGCGTTTAAAATTACAGATACTCCACTAACACCACCTGGCACCAAGTTATTAGGTGAGAAAAAAAGATTAAATGCTGCTGCCACAATAAAACATCCAACAAGAAATTGGAAAAATCTTTTTACTTTTGATTTCTCATAAATTTTTTGCAGTATTAAATCTCTTTTCCTAGATTGTATGAATCCCATATTATTCTCCCCTTTTTAAATTACTCTCTATAAACATATCAATATCTCCATCTAAAACTTTAGAAACATTACTGGTTTCTGCATTAGTACGATGATCTTTTACCATGGAGTATGGATGCATCACATAACTTCTAATCTGAGAACCAAATTCAATATTCTTTTGTTGACCCTTGATGTCACTTAATTCCTGACGCTGACGCTCTTCTTCTAACAAAAGTAATTTTGCCTTTAAAACTTTTAAGGCTTGTTCTTTATTTTGAATTTGACTACGTTCATTTTGGCAAGTTACTACTATTTTGGAAGGTAAGTGTGTAATACGGACAGCAGAGTCTGTTGTATTTACACCTTGTCCCCCACAACCACTTGAACGATATACATCAATTTTTAAATCTTTATCATCAATTTTTATATCAATTTCTCTATCTACTTCTGGTGTTATTTCAATAGAAGCAAAAGATGTATGCCGACGATTATTAGAATCAAAGGGGGAAAGCCTTACCAATCGATGAACACCTTTTTCATTTTTTAAATATCCATAGGCATTCATTCCCTTCACCAGTAAAGTTGCACTCTTAATTCCTGTTTCCTCACCATCCTGATAATCTAACACTTCCAGCTTATAATTTTGTTTTTCGCACCATCTTGTATACATTCTATATAGCATAAAAGCCCAATCACACGCCTCTGTTCCTCCTGCTCCTGAATGTACTTCTAGAATACAGCTATTTTTATCATAAGGCCCATTTAAATATAAATAATAAGAAATTCCCTCTAAATTATTAGCAATATCTTTTAAATCATCATATATTATACTTTTGGTTTCTTCGTCCTCTGATATTTCCAAAAGTTCTAAAAATTCTCGATCTGTTTTTAGACGATTTTTTATTTCTACTATAGTATTCGTTATCTTTTTTAATTCACTAATTTCTCCCACTACTTCTTCACTATGTTGTTTATCATCCCAAAAATCAGGACTCATTAATTCTTTTTCTAGTTCTTCTATCTTTTTTAATTTTTGAGCAACGTCAAAGTGACCTCCATAATTGTTCTAATTCGTTTTCTTTTTCTTCTAATATCTTTTGTAACTCATTCTTATTCACATTGATACCTACTTTCTATTTTTTATTATATACAAATTATGAAATAAAACTAGTTTTTTTAAATTTTTTCCTTTTTTTGGTATATAAGATTTCATTTTTCATATGATATTAGTGGGGAAGGTTCACTAAGTAAATGTGAAGATCCCCTGTAAATAGATTGGCACTTAGGTTGCACTAAGTGTCTTTTTTGTTTTTAGTGAACAAAAGTAAGAGTTTTTCTCCTACTTTATTTCTATCATAATCATATCATTTTATTAATAAATTGTCGATAGCAAAAAGGACTGGTTTAGTTTTTTCTATAGTCTTATATTATTTTTTTAGATACTCTAAAACTGTATAGTTAAAATCTCTTAATTCTTTATAAACACCATGTCCATAGCCATCATAAATAAATAATTCACTATTTTTTATTCTTTTAGCCATCTTCTCGGAGGCCTTTACGCCTAAAATTTTATCATTTGATGCTCCAATAATCAAAGTTTGATTTTCTATTTTATCTAATTTATCATATACATCATGAGTTAAACACGCATTTGCTTGGACCATAAAACGACTATATTCCCGTGGGGCACCAATTCTACTTAATAGCCAGTACAGTTTTCTATACTTTCTTAGGTATTTTTCTGTATAAGTTTTTTCAACTGTATCTATAAATATGCTTTTGTAATCTCTGAATTTTGCTCTTTCAATCCAATAATTTACATTTTCTTTTATTAGGCTATTCGATTTTGCTAAAGTAACTGCTAAAACTAATTTATTTATTTTCTCTGGATATTTTATTGCAACACATTCTGCAATCATGCCACCTTGTGATATTCCTAAAAAATCTGCTTTGGATATATTTAATATATCCATAGATTTTGCAATATCATCTGCCATATCCATAGTTGAAAAATTTTCATATAAATCATTTCTTCTACTAAAAACATATACCCTAAAGTCTTTTGCAAATAATCTATACATATAAGCAAATGGTAATGCCAATCCTTTCACTGTTTTAAGCCCATCACCTAAGCCAGGAATCATTATTAAATTTTTTTTGCCTTTTCCAAAACAGATATAATCAATAGTTGTATTATAAATTTCTATCTTTCCATTTCTAGCATTATATAACATTATCCCATCATCTCGTTTTCAAAAACTATTTTTTATGTTTCTTCTATTATAGCAAAAAAAGGGAATTATAAATAGAATCTACTCAAAAATTATAATAAATTATCTAGTATCTATAAATCAGTCTTTTCATATTTACTATGTCCTTCTTATGTTGTTTTATTATTCTTCTTATCCTGTAATACTTAGTAATAAACATTTATTGAAATTCTATATTAAAAGAGAAAGTATTTCTTATTTGTTCCTTGTAAAATGTTCCCCTATTATGGTATCAAGTATTATTTAATTAACTTTTCAAATGAATTTGCATTTAGTATTGTATTGGAAATAAATTCTCCTTTATAAAAGTTTGCCCAGTTATTAAAAATGCAAGGAGCATTTTTAGCTTTTTCTAAGGAGTCAATTTTTATAAAATGAATCTTAATGTTATTTTCAGCGGCATAATCTGATAATTCTTTTACTTCATATTCTACATAGGGACATTCATTACTATAATAAATTGTAAATTCTTGATTATCTATTTTCATATTTCTTGCATTATCATTAAATTTTGGTGTTTCAGACATCCTAAATTGTAATGCTAATAATTCATAATCTCCAATAGTATCTACAACCTTAAATCCAAAATGTTCAAAAAACTTCTTTTCTCCAATAAATGGTTTTTTCTTTTTAGAAATCAAAGTGCATATTCCACTCATCCCTTTTTTCTTAGAATCATTTATTGCATACTCCAGTAAATCTCTAGCAACGCCTTTCCCTTTAAAGCTTCCCGCAACCCATAAACAATAAATATACTCATAGTTTTTTCCGATAATGGGCACCCAAGCAGTTTCTATTGGTTCATATTCAATGAAAGTTTTACCTCTAGCATTTAACTTTCTAAATACATGACCATCTTTTATTTTATTTTTAATCCATTCTTTTTTGATATCAACACCTTTTTGGTGTTTGGGATCGCCAATAGCACAACATATATGTTCTTCATCAATGTTTTCTAATGTTAAATTTATATATTCATCCATATTTTTACAACTCCTTAGCAGCTTATAATTTACTAATATTTATCTTTATATTTCTCTTTAGCCAAATTGATTACAGAGTTAACAAATTCACTTTTACCATCTGTATATAAATCTCTATTGGGGTTGTATCTATTGAATAACTCTAATTTCAGTTTTTCATACTCTTTTGACTTTCTTTGATTTTCATTAAGATAATCCCGAAAATATAACTCATCACAGTCCCCATGTTTTTTTATATGGATATGAAAAACTTTATCAGCATAACCATTTATTGTATATCCCTTATTAAATGATATTTCATTCATATTTTCGCTCATTAAAATATAAGCATTATTAAGTAATACTCTTTTTACAGCGTCTTTATTGTCAAAATTTATTTCTATCAGAATATCCACTATGGGTTTTGTTTTTATATTTTTAATGGATGTGCTACCTATATGACTTATCCTCTTAATATTACTACCTAATAATAATTTTAAATTTTGTTCTTCTTCTAAATAAAACTTCTTAAATTTGTCATTAGAATCAACAAAAGTTATCGGAAATAAATCCCATAGTTCATTTAAAGTCATATTATTTAATTCCATATATTATCTCACTTTCAAAATATAACAATTTAAGTAATAGTCATCAAATTATACTTATAATTCTTATTTTTCTTGTTTATAAATATTTTGACATGACTTACAAGTAATTTGCATTTCATAACTAGCTACTTTTTTATCTAGTATTGTGATTAAAGGCTCACTGTCCTTAGGACAACAAAATCTATTTTTTATAATAACTAGTTTATCATTACAATTTTGACCTATTTTACTATCTTCAAAATTTAATAATACACTGCCTTGACTCCCACAATTACATTTATACTTTAACTCTAATTTATCGTAGGTGGAATAGCATAAATATCCTATATTTTCATTACATTTATCACAATACATCCATCCGCCATAATTCGTTGCTAATCTTGTATTTTCTAATTCTTTATTTTTTAATACCCTTGCCATAAATTTTTCTCCCTTACATTTTAATGAATGGCATGTGCTGTAATAATAGTATAACTAGATGAGTTAATTGTTATCTTTATATTATCAATTTCACAATACCAATTCTTGCCCTGTTTATATATATTACAATTTTTATCTAAAACTTTGTTCTTACAATATGTAACTACATCTATTGTATCTAGTTTAAGATTTCTCTTAATCCTGTCAATCCCCATTTCAGTAGTATGGACTTTATCTATATTTGATAATAACACTTTTTTATTCATATATTATCAGCTCCATAAATCTAGCTATTTCTCCCTACAATGACATTCTGGATTTTCACAAGTACAATTAGGGTTATATCCATTAGCACATTCATCAGTGCAAGTACATTTCCATCTTTTTAAAGTAGGAAAGAGGTTAGTACAATATTCTTTCATTTCTTCCCTCGTCATTCCTGCTTGAGAGTTATACTGTGAGCACATTTCTATATATTTCTCCATAGTGACTTCATCCACAAACTCTCCAAATTCGAAACAATATTTACAATAATCTGCATTGATACTTCCATCTTTATTTTTACCTAATTGCTCATTTGATGTTATAGGCATGCCACAACTTTGGCATATTTTATTTTCCATTATTTATTCCTCCAATCTTACTTTCAAAGTGGAATTGATATTATAATTCTATCAAACTACTTTCAAAATCTTGAACATAATATTTTATATTTTTAGTACCTTTTAAAATAATTTTATGCCCTTCTTCTTCAAGTAATCTTTTTGCTTTTCATTAGACATACTATATCAACTCACTTTTAAATTACTATTTTTTAATCTATTAATACTAAATAGTATATCACACAAAAAGCAAATCTTCTATATTAGTTAATTTGCTTCATAAATCGTAACTGACAATAATCTTAAGTTTTCCTCCGAGTCAGTAAAATGCCAACGATAGATATAATAAGAATCATCGGTGCTATCCGAACAAATATCCATTCAAAGGAATGAACAGAAACTCCTAAAACAGCCTTTTCAGGATCATTATAGTTCCAATTTAAATAGGGACTATTTAATAAAAATAAAGAAATGAAAACTATTATGGTAATTGCACAGAATGAGATTAGTGTCCAATGAATCATTTTTCTTTTTGCATTTTTTCTTTCTAATAGCTGCGAATTTATTATCTCTAATTTTTCAGAAATTGCTTTCAAATCATCTACTTTTGCTTCTTCTATATTTTCTCCAAGTAAAGTACTTACTGATGTTTCAAAAACTTCTGATATTGA
Source organism: uncultured Bacilli bacterium (assembly GCA_910586195.1). Classification (GTDB taxonomy): domain Bacteria; phylum Bacillota_I; class Bacilli_A; order RF39; family UBA660; genus MGBC119817. Next base: position 6,428 of record CAJUHO010000013.1, on the reverse strand, counting down.
AACTAACATTTCTGAATCAGGAACTGATAATCCTTGCTCCCATTTTGATATTGTTTGTCTTACAACATTTAACTTAATACCTAATTCTTCTTGAGAAAGACCTTTTTGTTTTCTTAATGTCTTAATGTTTTCTTTCAACATTTCGATACTCTTCTCCTTTCATCAAGATAAATTTATTACAAATAAGCCGTTGCTACAAGCAATGTTTATTAACATATAAAATAAACAAATTATTTTTTCTTCTGTAAATAGTAAAACCATATAATTTTTTCGTTCACTAAATCCTACTATTACCTGATATTATAACTATCAAAGTTATAGTACAAATATCACTAATGATCCATTTGCATCCTTTTTCTCCTTTCAGGTGTCAGTTAGATAAGTAATAGACTAATACACGTTTTTTATACCTAACTCTCTTAAAGCATAATATTTTTTCAATGTTTTTCCGATAACAATTATATTGTCTTCTTGGTAAGGCTTTAAAACATTTAAGTAATCTGAATCTAATAGTTTGAGTTCCCCACCTTTTTGTATTTCTAAAATAAATTTATTTATGGGATCTATAATATATTGATTATTTAATAAAATGGTTAGATGGTTGGCTTTTGTAGGAGTTGTTTTATGCCATTCTCCGGTTCTATTATTTGTTTGAATATACATTAAAGATGGATTCAAGTTTAATATATTTAATAGATTATAAAGAAATTCCGTAGCATGTCTACAGCAACAAATTCCATGCATCACCTGTATTCCTTCGCTTATATCTGAAGACAGTCCTAGATAATTGAAATCATTATCAATGTGAATTGTTCCATCCATACTAAAACAGCCACTATGTAGCATACTAAAAACTACTTTTGAATATTCTAATTCACATTTTACATCATGTTGTTGCAAATAATCTTTCAAATTTAATAAAACTGTTTTATAAGCATTTTTGATTTTTTCCTTATCATTTTCAGTAAAATTTATCATGTTTATCCCCCTAAGAATCATAATCATTGCATACTACTATTCTTGAAGAATTAATTCTATCTAATTGGAATAATAGCATTTCATTTATAAAATGGTACTTTTTTGTTCTGCTCTATTCCTATTTTCAATAAAATCATTCAAATCATTTGTTTTACCAATATCATGTAATAATCCTCCCCAAATAACAAAGTCTAAATTAATTTCTAGGTCCACAAAATTATATTTACGTGGACAAATTGTCATCTGCGAACAATTTTTATAGTTTAGTATTTTTCATAATTCCTTATTTTATAAGATTTTGCTAGACTATTTACCACAACAGTTTTTATACTTTTTGCCACTTCCACATGGACATAAATCATTACGTCCTATTTTATTTACCCTCTTTGGTTGTTTTTTCGTTGTTTTCTCTTCCCCTTCATTTGTCCTTTTAGTTTTTGCTACTTCTTTACGTTCAATATTTTGTCTAATTTCTGCTTTTAGTAAAAAAACGGATATATCTTTATCAATTTTTTGAATCATTTGATCAAAAAGATCAAATCCTTCCATAGTATAAGCACGTAATGGATCTTCTTGTGCATAACCTCTCAAATGGATTCCTTCACGTAAGTGAGCCATAGTATTAATATGCTCCATCCAATAATTATCAATCACTTGTAATGAAATAGCCTTTTCAAATTCATCTTTTATTTCATCTGGAATTTCTTTTATTTTCTCTTCATAATTATTTACTACTAACTTATATAACTTATCAATTACTTCATTCTCATTTTCGCCTTTTATCGATGTTTTATTTATATCTTTTTTTAATAAATTTTCATTTGAAAGTTCTACAATCTCTTTCATATCTTCTTCTGTTAAATAACCCTCTGGTGCTATATGAGACTTTACTAAATCTTCAATGTGATGACGAAAAGTAGACAATATTGTTTCATGAATAGAATCGTTATCCAAAATTTCATTTCGTTTATCATACATAATTTCTCTTTGATTATTCATGACATCATCATATTGCAGTAATTGTTTACGTGTATCAAAGTTATTTCCCTCTACTCGGGCTTGTGCTGTTCCAATTGATTTTGTAAATGTTTTGCTTTGGATTGCCTGTTCTCCTAATCCCATAGTTTTCATCAAGTCACGAATTCTATCGCTTCCAAAGCGAACCATTAATTCATCTTCCATAGAAACAAAGAATTGTGTATATCCTGGGTCCCCTTGACGTCCAGAACGACCACGCAACTGATTATCAATACGGCGTGATTCATGACGCTCTGTACCTACTACACATAGTCCTCCTAATTCACGAATTTCGTCTGATAATTTAATATCTGTTCCACGTCCTGCCATATTGGTAGCAATTGTTACAGATTTATGTTGTCCAATTTTTGATATAATTTCTGCTTCACGAGCATGGTTTTTAGCATTTAATACTTCATGCGGAATTTTTGCTTGTTTTAATAATCTACTAATTAATTCACTAGTCTCAATGGCAATTGTTCCAATTAAAACTGGCTGTCCACGATTATAGCAATCTTTTACGAAATCAATAATGGCATGATATTTTGCTTCTTGTGTTGCATAAACCAAATCAGGTGCATCTACCCTTGCCACTGGATTATTAGTGGGTATCTCAATAACGTACATATTATAAGTATCGCGGAATTCCTCTTCTTCTGTTTTCGCAGTTCCTGTCATTCCTGCTAACTTATGATACATTCTAAATAAATTTTGAAAGGTAATAGTTGCTAGTGTTTTTGTCTCTTGATTAATGGTAACTCCTTCTTTAGCTTCAATTGCCTGATGAAGTCCATCACTATAAGCACGACCTTTCATTAATCTTCCTGTAAATTGGTCTACAATTATAATCTCACCATCTTGTACTACATAATCAAAATCTTTCTTCATCGCATAATTGGCACGTAAAGCTTGATTAATATAATGTACTAGCGTCGCATTATTTATATCGTATAAATTGTCTATACGAAACATTTTTTCTGCTTTAACACTTCCGGAATCGTTTAGGTTGACACTTTTTGTCTTTTCGTCATAGACGTAATCTTCGTCTAATTTTAGTTCCTTTACAAATCTATCTGCATCTATATATAGATTAGCACTATTCATTTGACCCCCTGAAATAATAAGGGGTGTTCTAGCTTCATCTATTAAAACAGAATCCACCTCATCTATAATAGCAAAATTTAGTGGTCTCTGTACTCTTTCTTCCTTATGAACTACCATATTATCTCTTAAGTAATCAAAACCCACTTCATTATTTGTCGTATATAAAATATCACATGCGTATTGGTCCTGCTTCTCCTTCGAACTTAATTCACGACTATTAACACCTACCGTAAGTCCCAAAAAGCGATGAATTCCTCCCATCCATTCTGCATCACGCTCTGCCAAATACTCATTTACCGTAATAATGTGAACTCCTTTTCCTGTCAACGCATTTAAATAAGCTGGAAGTACACTTGTCAACGTTTTTCCCTCACCAGTTTTCATCTCTGCAATATTTCCATAATGAATTGCTTGAGCTCCTAGTAATTGTACATAAAATGGTTTTTCTCCAATTACACGAAAGGATGCCTCTCTTGCTACTGCAAAGGCTTCTACTAGTAAATCATCTAATAGTTCACCTTTTCTTAAACGTTCCTTAAATTCTTCTGTTTTTGCTTTTAATTCTGTATCTGTAAGTTTTGCCATTTCCTCATCTAATGCAATAATCTCATCTGCTTGGCGTTCAAACTTTTTTAATTCTTTATATTCATGGTCAAACATTCTTTTAATAAAATTCATGGTATCCACTCTCCTTATCACATTATTTTATCAAAAAAAAAAGCTACTGTTAAGCTTTTTTATTACTTTCATACTAAAAATCATATTTTTATTTTTAAATATCTTTTCGATAGTAGTATTTGACTTTTGATATTGGTCCTAGTTGTCTATGACTTTCCAATATTAATACCTTTGTCATAGTTTTAGTCTGTTCTAATAAGTCCATATTCATTGTTTCAAACTGTGTAATTTTATATTGGGAATCTAATACCATTTCCATATACGAATCATTGCTATCTTCTTCACTTGAAAATAAGATAGGTCGTCCTATTTCTAAACACTCAAAATAATCTTGAAAAATAAATTGCAAAGAAGCTAAAAAGCTTTTTTGATATGGATTTTCTTCTATTTCATTTAATATTTCTGTAACAAATTCCAATGAATTATTTGGTAGAATATTCATAGAAGAATCGGCAAGAGAAAGATAATTAACACAAACTTGAAACAGGCTATTCTCGTATAGTTGCAAAATTTCACCTTTAGTATAGGTCATTGTTAAAATTTCTAATAAACCATCATTACAATCATTTAACTGCTTCTCTCTTCTAGTTTTTACTATATTTTTTCTGTATTCTTCTCTAAACATTTTATAAAAGTAATTAAATTCTATTTCTCGTTCTTTCAACCAAATCACCTCTTATTTAACATCTTTACAATGAAAAAGGTCTTATTTGACCTTTATTTATTCAGACTCAATCAAACCGTAATTACCATCTTTTCTTTTATAAACGACTGACATTTTATTTGTTTCACTATCTTTGTACATATAAAATTCATGACCTATTAGTTCCATCTGTATAATCGCTTCTTCTTCATCCATTGGTTTTATTTCTACTTTTTTACGTTTGATAATTTGTTTTTCACTTTCCTCATTGTCATCTTCAATAGAAGAAAAATCAAAATCTATTAAAGTTTTTGTTTGTTTTGATATTAATTTTGTCTTATTTTTACGAATTTGTCTTTCTAAAACTGTAATAGCTTTATCTACTGCTACATAGAAATCTTCTTGTTCCTCTTCGGATCTTAATATAAAGTTTTTTAGTGGTATTGTTATTTCTACAATTTGTTTACGTCCTCTAACTTTTACAACAACACTACAACGCACATCATCACTATTCTCTAAGTATTTTTCTAACTTGCCAATTTTTTCATCAACATATGACTTCATTGCTTCTGTGACCATTAATTTGTCACCGCGAAAAATAATCTCCATTTCTTCGCCTCCTTTGCTTTATCTTAACATAAAAAGAAAAAAAAAACTACTTATTTTGCAGTAGTAGTTTCTTTTACTAGTTTCACATGGTTTGCTTGTAATCCCTTGGAAGTTTCAAGTAAAACAAACTCAACATATTGTCCTTCAGATAAAGTCTTATATCCATCTTGTTCGATAGCAGAATAATGTACAAAAATGTCTTCATTTTCTTTATACTCAATGAATCCGTAGCCTTTTTCATTGTTGAACCATTTGACACGACCTACCAATACCACACACCTCACCTTCTTTTTCAATTCACATACAGCTAGTTTATCTATGCGCATTTACATTCTATCAGATTTACTACAATATTATTATATTTTCTTTTAATGGTAATTCTGTGACCTTTTTTGGCAAATTTATCCAATTTTTCGACAAAATTCGACAAACGTTAAGTCGAAACTATAGTCTAAATTATAAAACTTCTTTAGCACTCTTTTTCTGTTATAGTAGAGACAGTTCTACGAAAATGAGGTGATTTTTTGAAAGGATATTTCTTACAAAAAACATTGAGTTTCATTACACAATATAAAGATTACACTTCTGATGAGATTGAGAAACTCCAATATGGTTTAGAAGGAATATATTTAACAATTACAAAGGCAATAATTATTTTAGCAATTTCCTTTATTCTAGGAATATTAAAAGAGACATTAATTATACTATTATTTTTTAATATATTAAGATTTACAGGATTTGGATTTCATGCTGAAAAAAGTATTCATTGCTTAATTTTATCTACTTTTCTATTTTCCATCCTACCATATTGTCTTTTAAGAGTTGAGCTTAATCCATTATTAGAATATGGAATGATAGTCATAAGTTTAATTTCATTTATATTATATGCACCCGCTGATACTCCGAAAAGACCATTACCAAATAAAAAAAAGCGTATTATTAGAAAGTGTGGAACTTTAATCATTGCTTCTATTTATGTATTAGTGATTATTTTAGTAGAAGATTTAGAACTTTCTCTTCTACTAAATATATCATTATTCATTGAAGCAATTATGGTTCACCCTATTACATATAAAATATTTCGACAATCATATCGAAATTACAAGAATTATTCAGTTGTTTAAATACAGTTGTATTTAGGCATAGATAAAAAAGAGAAAGGAGAAAATGTCATGAAAGGAAAAATGGCTAAAGTTTTAGCAACTGTTGCACTAATGGTAACAGGATTAGCTTATACTGGTTGTATGTTCTGTTTCTCAGATGAACCACATGCAATTGAATCAATGATTGACTAGTAAAATCATCATCATAAAAAAGCACAAATTAAATTATTTTAGTTTGTGCTTTTCCTAAATTGAAATTTCAACCGCACCATCAGGTGCGGCTTTTTGATACAATA
>CAJUHO010000012.1 GCA_910586195.1 uncultured Bacilli bacterium | reverse complement strand
AATCATACCAGTAGTAGATACAGAAGCTAACATGATAAAAGTAGTATGGAATGAAGTTAGTAGTAGTTGGGAAAAGGCAGACAATCATAATTGGTATGATTATGACTTTGGAAAGTGGGCCAATGCCGTAACGGTGACAACTGCAAGTCGAAGTAAATATCAAAGTGCGATAAGTGGGACAGCAATTCCAATGAATGATATTGAAACAATGTGGGTGTATATTCCAAGATACTCTTACACGATAGGAAGTGAAGATGGAGATGCCTATTATGGAAAGAAGGGAGTATATTTGAACAGTGTCCCAACCTTATCATTACCAGGAGAAATCGATGTTAAGTTTATAAAGAAGAGTGAGAAAGAGCTTGGAAGTGCGCAATATAAAGTAGCAGAAAAGAGAGGTGGCTGGAGGACGCCCGATGGTTTTACATTTGGAACAGAAGGGATATCAGGAATCTGGGTAGGGAAGTTTGAAACAAGTAGTTCGAATCCTTCAGCACAATATGGAGGAGGAAACGTTACAAACTTAGATGCGATAATAAAACCAAATATTAATAGTTGGATGTATATTTCTGTCTCCACCATAGCGGAGATAGGAAAAAATGTAACAAAAAGTAATAATCGCTATGGATTTAGTACAGATAAGCTAAACTCCCATGCGATGAAGAATAGTGAATGGGCGTTAGCCTCATATCTTTCTCAAAGCAAGTATGGAAAACTGGGAAATAAGAATTATAGTGGAGCGAATAAAGAGATATATCAGAATAAGTCAAATGAGTTTATAACAGGTTGTAGTTATGGAAGCCCTAGTAATGGAAATAAAGATTATGGGTGTCAATATACTTATGAAAAATCTCCTGGAGGAACAGGAGCATCGACAACGGGAACCATCTATGGTATTTATGATATGAATGGAGGGTGTTGGGAGTATATGATGGCAGATTATGCACCAAATGGAAATAGATATACAGGAAATACGGCAATAGCTAATTCTGAGTATAGTGGCCTTATAAGTAACGGAACCACATATACAGGGAAGAATTGGTTAGAGGATAAGTATTATGATTTTTATACTAGCAATAATCTTTTTAGTGCCTGTAATGGCGGATTATGTCATTCACATGGTTTGAATGAAACAGCAAATTGGTATAATGATTATGCTTCAATGATATATCCAAACTATCCATGGTTAGTACGAAGTGGAAATTTTTCTACTGATCAAGAAGGTGGCGTTTTTTACATATATTATATGAATGGGGGTACTAGTATTCAGGGATCTTTCCGTATAGTACTTACGAGAAATTAATACTATATATGTTTGTAAATATAATGTCAATTTTATTTTTTCTGGACTATAAAAAAAATATATTTTATATTAATATAATAGTAGAGGTGAATTATGGAAGAGAAAAAAACAGGCAAGGGAAAAATAATAGCGATTATCGTTTTGACATTATTATTAATTATAAATTGTTCCTATATTGCTTATGATAAACTTTATTTACCAAGTAAGGCACATGAGACTTTGGATGAGGATGATATAGAAGATGATGTGGAAAAGCCAGAGGTAAAAACGAGATCTCTATCATTGGCAGAGAAGAAAATACTAATGGAGCAAATACAAGCTTACAATAATACTTTGTCACTTTATTATCCGATTACGGATATTACTACATTTGATAATCAGAAAAAGCTGATGTTTGCTTTAGTAAATTCTGATGTCTCGAAAGAAAAAGAATTTATGCAGAGTAAGTTAAAACAAATAATTGATTCCTATTTTGGTGGGAATAGTAAAACAAATTATGAGAGTATAAATTGCTTTAATGATGATGGAGTACTTTATACTTATGATGAAGCAAGACGTATATATACTTTTGAAGGAGTTCATGGACATGATGGAATAGCTTCTTATAACACTACGTATTACTATTTGGATGGCACTGTAACGAATGAGAGTATATATTCTATAAATATACATATTATTTATCATCGTTATTGTGCTGGTACTTGTGGACCTGCTTTGAATTTTTATAAAACAGCCAAGGATGCTCACGATAAAATGAATACAGTTTTAAAACTAGAGGATGAACAGGAACTGACGGAAAATGATTATGAAAAGGTAAAAGATCAACTTGATATTACAACTTTTACATTTGAAAAAGATAGTAAAGGAAATTTTGGATTAAAAAGTGTTAAAGTTAACACGAAGTAAAAATGACTATATATCAAAATATTTTGTAAAAAGTAAAGAACTTCTTGTGTTTTTTGATAACCTTGTGTTATAATTATTAACGTCAAAAAAAGTGATCCGCTGTAGACTGGATTTATATGATCACTGGTTAAAAGAAAGTGAGGAAAATCAAATGAATGTAATTGACAAAATTAATCAAAAACAAATGAGAAATGATATTCCTGAATTTCGTGTAGGTGATACGGTTCGTGTAGATGTAAAAATCATTGAAGGTAAAAGAGAACGTATCCAAGCATTTGAAGGAATTGTTGTTGGAAGAAAGGGAGGTTCTATTTCAGAAACTTTTACAGTTCGTAAAGTATCAGCAGGAGTTGGAGTAGAGAGAATTTTCCCTGTAAATTCACCAAAAATTGATAAGATTACAGTAGTACGTAAAGGAAAAGTACGACGTGCTAAGTTAGGATTCTTAAAAGATTATGTTGGTCGATACAAAATTAAAGAAAGAGGACAAAAATAAGGGCAGATACCTTATTTTTTCTGTATATTAATATGAAAAAAATTGTAAAAGAAATATGGCCCTATGCTATTGTATTATTGATTGTAATTCTTGTTAAATTCTTTATAGTTTCTCCTATTCGAGTAAATGGTCCGTCCATGATGGGAACATTACAAGACCAAGATGTGATGTTACTTGATAAATTAAGCTACCGTTTTAAAGAAATAAAGCGTTTTGACATTGTTGTTGTGCATCTAGATAATGAGGATATTATTAAGAGAGTCATTGGATTACCAGGAGAGCATGTCGAATATAAAAATAATAAACTGTATATTAATGGAAAAGTATTAAAGGAAAATTTTTCTCACAAAAAAACGGATGACTTTAACTTGTCAGATTTAAGTATGAAAAAACTTCCGAAAGATTGTTATTTTGTTTTGGGGGATAATCGTATGGATTCTTTAGACAGTAGAGTGTTAGGTTGCATTCCTCGAAAAAGGATAGAAGGACACGCTACATTTACTGTATATCCATTTTCAAGATGGGGAACCAAAAAGTAAGGTGAATGGAGGAATTACAATTTGTCGTAATCCTATACAAGACTTTATAAGTAAGAACTTTCTTCGATTTTAGATCTTATATATTTTTATTAAAAGATTTTTAATATTACTAATAAAAAGTGAGTATTATTTTAGTATTATAAATATTATTGGTGAATTGACTAAAGATGAATTTTAAAAATTCGGAGACTATTAGAAATGACCCAAAGGTAAAATAATGATGGATAATAAAGAAGCTTAGAAAGACAGTAATAGAGGATAAGGGATGGAAAGATAAATACTTTATAAAAGGTATTTATTTTTTGTAATCATTGATTCAAACAAAAATAAAATAGAAATGTAGAAATAAAAAAATTAAAAAAATATGTAAAGAAAATGAATTTAAATTGACATTTCTACAAAAAAGATTAAAAATAATAGAGAGGGGAGAAAGAAAAACTATGAAAAAATCAAAAACAATAATTATTGCTTTAATAGCTATTTTAGGGATTAGTGGAGGAGTAAAACTATTAACAAGTCACACTAGCAAAGAACAAAAATCGGTTTTAGAAGAAAAGAAAGAAGATTCTACTACAAAAGAAAATGAAAAAGAAATCAATAAAGAAGAAAATCAGGTAGAAGAAAAAAATAATAATAACGAAAATACTACAACAGAAGAAAAGGAAATTCCAAATCAAATAGGAAATAAAAATCTAAAGCCTACAAATCCAAGTTATTCAAACAAACCATCTATTGAAGGACCATCTAAGAATCCAGAGGAACCTACAATACCCGAAGAACCAAAAGAAGAATTAGAAGATTTAGTAATAACAAATGATATGGTAGTGAATGGAATTTTCAAAGTGAATAGCAAACAATACAAAACGTTAACCATAGCAGAAGATATAAAAAACAATACAAAAATTGTTTTAGATGGCATTGAATTAAAGGGGGAATTAGTACTTGAAAATCCAGGGAAGTATCAATTGGACATTACTAATTCTACTATTCCGTCTTTATATGTAAAAGAAAAAGAGATGCAAATATTTGCTTTCAGAAGAGCTGTTTACAAAACGATAAACAAAGCATTAGAAGGTGCTACAATTAATATTTCTCAAAATAGTCAAATAGAATTTATTTCTATCAATAAAAACGTAGAAATTAATGGAGAGAATAAAGTGGCAACCATTGAAGTAAATGACAGTGAAGAAGTGGTAGTAAATATTCCTAGTCAAAATATAGTCATCAACTCAACAGGCGTGGTGGTAGTAAATCAAAGTACAGAAAAACTTTTGAATCAAAAAAAGGCAAACTTAGTGGTGAATGCTCCCGTAGGAACATTGACCAATCAAGAAACGAGTACAATAAGAATCAATGGGAATAATGCGATTTCTAACTTTAACAACAAAGGAGAAAATACCATTGTTGCAGGAAATGGTGTCATAACAAATGCAAACATTCAAGCAAATAACACTAGAATTTATGTTGATGTAACAAACAAAGAAATTGCTGAAAATGTAGAAAATATTTTAATCCGTCAAGAAGAAAGTATAAATCTATTAGACGTTCGTTCTACTGCTCAAGGAAGTGTAACATTTACATTCAGTGAAGCGGTAGACTTATCTATAAAAGATATCTCAGTCATTTGTAACGCAGGAAAAAGTATAACCTTATTTAAACTAACAACAAAAGACCAAAAAACATATACATTATCCACATCTTATTTTAAAAATGATTCCTATGCACTTTACATTACTCTACCAAACGGAAATATAATTAGCAAAGAGTTTGCTACGGATTATGCTAATCCAACACTAGATAATATAACGACCGAAAGAACAACGGACACAGAAGCAACAGTCAAATTATATGGTGTTGATGAGGGTGGCAAATTTTACTACATTTTAGAAAAAGTAACGACGAGAGAAACAAAAACACCAGAATTTATAAAAGAAACAGGAAACAGTGCGGATGTAAAAGTAGGATTCAACAATATTCAAATAACAGATTTAACACCAGGTGTAGCCTATCAATTGTATTATGTAATGGAAGGATATTTTGAAAATACTGGAAAAGTAAACGGTCCAATTGAAATTAATAGTCAAAAAATAGAAGTAACACCTAGTAAATATGAAATTATTTATGCTAAGGAAGAAATAGACAATCGTTTTGTGTTTAAATTAAATCGTATTCCCGAAAAAGAGTTAACGCTAAAAGACTTTGAAATTCATTGCCCAAGTGATAGCAGTTTAACAATAAAAGATGCTACCTTTTATGTAAGCCCAGACTTACTAACATATATCATAGAAATTCCAAAAAATTATGGACATAAAGATAACGAATATACAATTAAAATAAAAGTAAATGAGGAACAAGTCATAGAAAAAGATTTTGTAACACACTTAAATCCACCAACCATTACAGGAGCCGTGGACAATGTCAAAAGAATCTCAGAAGACAAAGCAGAATTTAAATTCAATTCAGATGAAGCTGGAGTGGTATACTATGGTATCTATGATTGGAATGGGGGCATTTACGATTACAACTCAACAACCCCATTTGCAAGTGATGTTTTAACTGGAAAAATAAATAGTAAAAATCAAAAACTAAACGCTGGCGGCAACACTATAGAAATTGATTTAAGTGGCGTCACTGTAACAAAAGATACAAGAGTATGGGCACTATTTGTTGACACAGTAGGAAACTATAGAGTAGGATTTGTAGACCACTACAAAATTCCAGAATGGAAAGACGAAGGAAACAATCCAGAAGCAACTTTAGAGATAGTAGATATGCAATACACAAATGATTCATTTGCAATTTCATTTAGCGAAGAACTACTTTATAACATTACCCAAGACGATATTAAATTGTCTGTGATTGGAGAAGGGTCACTTCCATCAAAATTAATGTACATTATTGACAACTCAGTTGCTAAAGGAGTTAATATTAAAATAGGAAATTATAAATTACCTAAAGGAGAATATCAAATACAAATTACAGTTGTTGATTTGAATGGAAAAACGGTTAAATTAGTAAAAAGTTTTGAAATTAACGAAACGATTTCTTAAAACAAAAAGTAAGTAACTTTTTAATCATTGTTACTTACTTTTTTAATGTTTACAAGTGAATAAATAGAGGTAGCATTAGGTTGATTCAAGGAAAAATGAAATAAAGCAAAATGTGATATAATAGAAAAGAAAAAATATTAAATTTTAAAGTGAATGGCGTATTAGTAAAAGGACTGTCTCTTGCAAATTATAGGTTACAATTCTCTAATTAGAAACTATTTATAAACTGCCTAACTTTTGAGGTTTAGTTCGTAAAATAGGTGTCTTTTTTTTCTATATGTGTTATATTAGAAGCACTGGGAGGTCATTTAATTATGTATGATGTTGTAACTACAAATATTTTTGAAAATCTTTGTCCTATTTTGGAAAGATTTTTTATTCCAGAAGAGAAAATTAGAGAAATATTTGATGAGGAGCCAGATTTATTAAAGACTGTTGTTAAGATTTTTTCTCATGGGTATTCAGAGGAAACTTTAGAGTGGTTCTTGATGCCATTAAAGGTCTATAACCCGACTTTTTTAGAATCTGTACTTGATAGGGTTAGTGATTCTAATAGTATTAATAATGTTATTTCAGGTGAATTTGTAAACACGATGATTCTTGCTAAGCAAAAGGCGTATAGGGATGATTTCGAGTCCTCTTTTGGTGATATTTTATCTCATGATTATTTTGAGAGAATTTCTTTAATGATGTGTGATATTTCTGTGATACACTCATTTGCTTTAGAGTACCTTACTTATTTCCGTAGTGAGAAGCTTCAGGATAATTTGGCATATATTGCTACTGATTTTCCTTGTGCTCAATTTGTAGAGAGTTTAGGGTCTACGGAACCATCTTGGCATGATTTTTTCTGTACATTATTTAATCTTGATGCAAAATTGTTTCGTTCTTTTGTTAACAAGAATATTAGTTGTTATCAGGCTAATAAGCCTACATTTGCGTACTCTGATATTGACATTGTAGTGCCCAATATAGCGGATGATTCTTCCATTTATTGTGGCGACTTTGCCGACTTGCTGGAGTTTGTTTTGGATAAGGAAAACACGAAAAATGCCAAGATGAAATTATTCCCTCTTTTAAAATCCTTTTATGAGGATAAAAAATATAATAGTAAGGAAATTTACTCTTTTCTTGGGAGACTTAGCAGTGCACCAGATTCTTTCTTTTCTTTTTTAGGAGAGAATATAGATAATCAATATATTCATTTCTTATTAGAAGATGAACTTAGAAATCCTTCTAATCTATTCCATCATTTATCTGATTTTTCTGATGAGACAAGAGAACCCATTTATCAGCTTCTTACAAATTGTCAATATTCTAATTTTTCTTCCAATAAAAGGGAGTGTTTACTTAATTGTATTAAAGATTATAATTTAGAAAGTGTAGAGTCTTTACGTGCCGAATTTGAAGATGGTTTTATTGATTTTGACAGGATAGATGATATTCATAATTTCTTTTGTTTATTTCAGTATTTGTCTTCTTCTAATAAGCGTGAGTTTATGAATAAAGTAAAAGCGATTCATGCTGTATCTCATCAGTTAGATGCCCACTATTTGGATCGATATTTATGGTATTTAGGGAACTCTGATTTACATAAAAAGCGTGAGTATAAGGCACATAGTGCCTATTTTAAGACTCATTCGATTGATAAATTTTTTGATTGTTTCGACAGTGGGTGTTCTTGGAAGAAGGACGTATTACTTATGACAACTGATGATAAAAAGATGAAAAATCAGCAGATGCGGCTGGTCAAAAAATGTCCTGTTTTTAACTTAAAAGATTCGATAATTTGTAATCAGGTGTTGAATACCATTCAATATTCTTATGATGCAGAAGAAGTTAGAAGTGTTGTTAGTTTGGTTATTAATCCACTTTTTAGTGAGCTTACTACTGTTCGGCAACAAGCAGTGCTGGGTTCCTATGCTCCAAGATGTGAGAAAGTAGTCGTTACAAATGAGGAGGATAGTCTTGAGATTATTATTCCTAACTTTGAGGCTTCTTTTGAACACTTACCAGAAGGGGGATTTGTAAAATGTAAGAGTATGGGAAAGGATGGATCTCCCATTGAGCTTTTGGTAGGTAGACATAAAAAGTAGTTTTTGTAAATTTCAAAACCTATAATATAATATTGATATATAATCCGAATTTTAAATCCGTCGAATTCGACGGATTTAAAAGTAGAGCCGGACTTCATACTTTTACACTTAATATTACTGAGTGGCGCGAAAAAACAAATGCAATTGGTATATATTCGAAACGTGGCAAATATGGAGGAACATACGCACATAAGGATATAGCATTTGAATTTGCCTCTGCAATAAGTCCAGTATTCAAATTATATTTAATAAAAGAATTTGAAAGATTAAAACAATTAGAAAATCAAAATAGAGAGTGTGATGTAAAAAGAATTTTGTTATCCAATTTAGAATCGCATAATGCCGAATTAATTAGGGAAGGGAAAAGCAAAGAAGAAAGATTTGAAATATTAAGTGGCATAGCTGAGTATCAACTTAATATCCTGAACAATGCAGAAAGGGTAAAACTATTAGGAGAAAAAGACAATATATAGTATTTTACACATTTATATTACTTCTTTCTAAATAATAAAATTATTATAGAAAAGAGGTAGAATATGAATAAATATAATTTAAAGGAACTAGCAGAAAAATTAGAAAGATGTAGATGAAATAAAAGATATAAAAATAGACAGAAGAAAGTCTAGTAATGAAAGAATATTAGAGTTTTTAATGAAGACAAAAAATCCGTATATATTTAAAGTAAAAGGAAAATTAATTAGAATAAGGTTTTCAGATACTGACAAGACAGCTGAAGATTGTTTGACTAGTGCTTTGAAAAATTTTTATCGATGAATGAAAAAAATTAATGGAGGTAAAAATGAAAGTTATAACTATAAAGCAACCGTGGGCAACATTAATTGCTGAAGGCTACAAAGAATATGAATTTAGAACTTGGAAAACTAAATATCGTGGAGATATATTAATTCACGCAGGTAAAGGTATAGATAAAAAAGCAATGGATAGATTCAAACATCTAAATTTAGAATATCCAGTTGGTCAAATAATTGCAAAAGCAACTATTACAGATTGTGTTAAAGTTGATGAAGATTTAAGAAATATATTAGCAAAAAAAGATCCAGTAGTATATAAGGGAGTTATTAATAAAACATCAAATAATTGGGATGGATATGGTTTTAAATTAGAAAATATAGAAAAAATAAGCCCTATAGAAGTAAATGGTAAATTAAGTTTATGGGATTATGATTATGAAGTTAAAAAGTAAGAAATAGTGGACGATAAATATGAAAACAATACATAATATGAATTTAAATGAAAGTAAAAGATTTGATAAAATAGCAATGGGATATGATAGGGATGATATAGTAAATCCAAAAGATATGGAAAAATATTATTTGAAAGATGAACAAGATAAATATGGAGTTATTGGAATAGAAATAAAAGTAATAGAAGATAGGAAGTGAACGAAAATGAATGAAAATAACGGTGGGGGTTGCATAAAAGTGTAATCAACTGGTAAAGCCTGATTTTTGGAAAACTCCTCGAAAACATTTAAATATAAGCATTTTCGAAAAATGAGTTTTTACATATTTATGAAAAATAGGAGGAATTATTTGAAAAAAGATTTAATAAAAATAGAAATGATAGTGAAAGATAATATAGTAAATGTAATTAGAATTAATGGAAGTAATTACATATCTTTAACGGATTTAGCTAGATATGCTAATCCAGAAGAACCTAAAATTCCAATACAAACATGGATGAGAAATAAAAATGTTATTTCATTTTTAGGACTTTGGGAACAAATGCATAATCAAAATTTCAAAGGTATCGAATTCGAGACCTTTGAAAATGAAGCTGGAAAAAATAGTTTTTATTTATCACCACAAAAATGGATAAATTCAACAAATGCAATAGGAATTATTTCTAAATCAGGAAACAATGGTGGAACTTATGCTCATTCAGATATAGCATTTGAGTTTGCAAGTTGGTTAAGTCCAGAATTCAAACTTTATTTAATTCAAGAATTTGAAAGGTTAAAGAAGAATGAGGCATACCAAAATCAAATTGAATGGCATGCAAATAGAATGTTGTCTAAAGTGAATTATTTAATACATACAGATTCAATAAAAAAGAATATCATACCAATATTATCTGATAAACAAAAAAACTATGTTTACGCAGAAGAAGCAGATGTATTAAATGTAGCTTTGTTTGGAATGACTGCTAAAGAGTGGAGAGAAAAACATCCTGATTTAACAAAGAATGGAAATATGAGAGATTATACAGATTTATTGCATTTAATTATTTTAAGTAATCTTGAAGCAAAAAATGCTGATTTAATAGCAAGTGGAGTACCACAAAAAGAAAGACTAATAATATTAAATCAATCAGCTAAAAATCAAGTAGAATTGCTAAAGAATAATAAAAATATTAAAGAGTTAGAGAAATTAGAGAATAATGTAAATAAACTAGAATTAAGAGATAAAAGTATTAAATAATTTTTATATGAACTTTAGATAGGAATAAATTAAAACAGAAAAAGAAAGAGATTTAAATGGAAGAAGATTTTTTAATTGAGTGTATAGAAAATGAAACAGAAAATAGTTATTATGATTTTAAAAAAGATATTTATGATTTCAGTATTCAAAAAAATAAAGAAGATTTTTTAGTAGATGTAATATCTTTTGCTAATAATCATTCAAAAGGTAATAAATATATTATTACAGGAGTTAAATTACATGAGGATAATTCTAGAACTTTGGATGGCATAACTGAATCAAAAATAAAAGATGGTGCCGATTATCAAAGCTTAGTAAATGATAATATAGAACCAAATGTTATTGTTGATTTTAAAATTGTAGATTATAACGGGAAAAAATTTGGTGTTTTAAGAGTTAATGATGAAAATAATGATCCACCGTATTTTTTGAGTAAACAATATGGCAGTTTACCAAAGGGATTTATAAAAATCAGAAAAGGTCAAAAAAACGAATTTGTAACTAGAAGAGATTTTGATTTATTTTATAATGAAAAAACAAATAATGAAATGAGTAATATTTGTTTGAAAGGAATAGTCAATAAAAATATTAGTGACACTTTTAAAATAGAAAGATTTCAAAATAAAATAGATTTTGAGAAATGCAAAAATAAAATATATGAATTATTTACAGAGATAAATGAAATTGAGCTGGAGAGAAGCTTAAAAAGCGGTTTAAAATTTGGAAGTGAATTGTATGTTGATCAAGAAGATATAGATATTATAAGAAAATATAGTCAAAAAAATAATATTATTTTAAAGGATGATTTCTTTGATATAGGTTATATCACTTTCTTTTCAATACTAAATAGCTCAACTAATTATTATGGGACTGAATCAGAAAAGAAAAAATATAAATTAATATGTGATTTATCTGAAATGATTTCTATTTTTGAAGGATATAAAAAATTTTATGATAGTATTGATAGAATTTCTTATACAGAGTTAGCAATACAAAATAAGGGAAGAAAATTTGATGAAGATATAGAAGTAACTCTAAAATTGAAGAAGGATAATCTGTTTAATTATAATGATTTTCCTATTCCATCAGAAGATATTATTGAAGATGTGATTGACGGAGAATTTATAGGAAAATATTTAGAGATAGAAAAAAATAGTGAAATCAATGAATATACTGGCAAATATATTCGTAATATACCATCAATACCAAGACCTATAAAATTACCAACTTGGGGTTATTCTGATCCTAGTTATGAATCATATATAGAATATTTTAAGGAATATGTAAAAAGCGTGGCAGATTATGAGATTATTGAAACAGATTATTATTATTTTTTAAAATATGAACAGAAGAATATAAAACCTAATGAAGTTATTTCACTACCATCAAAAATACTTTTAAGAAAGATACCAGAGGATATTGAGTATGAAATAAAAACGAAGTACAATCCTAATATACAAAAGGGAAAAATATTAAATAATAGTAAATAAGATTTTTAGGAAGTGATTTAAAATAGTAAACTGGAATATAGCGGCATATTTAAGGTTATCTAAAGAAGATAAGGATAATATAGAATCAAATAGTATATCAAATCAAAAAGTATTAATAGATAAATATATTAGTAATGAAAAAGATTTAGAACTAATAGATTATTATATCGATGATGGATATAGTGGAACAGATTTTAATAGACCGGGATTTAAAAAATTACTTGTTGATATTAAAGAGAAAAAAGTAAATACTATAATTGTTAAAGATTTATCAAGATTAGGAAGAAATCATATTGAAGTTGATAATTACTTAGAAAATATATTTCCAATGATGAATGTTAGATTTATATCAATTATAGAAAATATAGATAGTTATGAAAATCCAGAGTCTTTAGATAATTACATAGTACCTATTAAAAATTTAATGAATGATGCTTATGCCAAAGATATATCAAAAAAGATTAAAACAGTTTTAAAAATTAAAAAGGTTAATGGTGAATTTATAGGCGCTTTTGCCCCATATGGATATAAAAAGAGTCTAGATGATAATCATAAATTTGTAAAAGATATGGAAGCATCATATTATGTTTTACTTATTTTTAATAGTATTTTAAAAGGAGAAACATCTGGCGAAATAGCAAATGAGTTAAATAAAAGAAAGATTTTAACACCAGCAATGCATATAAGAGAAAAGGTATTAGGTAAAGGTAGTGATGATATAAATGAAAAATGGAATGCAAAGATGATAAATAGGATATTAAGAAATAGAACATATACAGGCGATTTAATTCAAGGAAAGAAGAAAGTTGAAAGTTATAGGACTCATAAATTAATTGATGCTAACAAATATGAGTGGATAATAACTAAAAATCATCATGAACCAATAATTTCAGAAGAAAAATTTAACAAAGTACAGAAAATTATAGAAAATAATAATGCTAGAATTAATAAAGATGGAAAAGTAGATTTGTTTTATGGATATTTAACATGTGGTGATTGTGGTAGTAAGTTTAAAAAATCAGGCGAATATTATTATTGTGCATCATATGCAAGATATAAAAAATGTACAAAGCATTCAATAAACAGAAATAAACTTATAAGCAAAGTAGAAGAAAATATAAAAAGCAAGAATAAAAGTATTAAAAAACTTGATAGAAAAGTGTTATTTCAATTAATTGATAATATCATAATATTTGATAATGGAAATATTAAAATAAATTATAAAGAAAAAGGAAGTGAAATTAATGAATAATAACGAAGAAAAGTTACCAAAAGTCAACATCAACTGGTATCCAGGTCATATGGCGAAAGCTAGGCGAGAAATAAGTGAAAAATTAAATTTGGTGGATATTATTTATGAGGTAATAGATGCAAGAATGCCTATTTCTTCTAAAATCTCTGATATTGATGACTTGATAGGAAATAAACCGCGTATATTAATTTTTACAAAATATGATATTTGTGATGAAAAACAGACGCAATCTTTTGTTGAGTATTATCAAAAAAAGGGATATTATGTAGTAGTTGTTGATTTGATAAATGGGACTAATGTAAAGGAAATAATGAATATTAGTAAAAAAATATTAGAAAATCAAAATAAAAAAAGAGAGGCCAAAGGAATGCGACCAAGGGCTATTCGGGCTTTAGTTATAGGGGTTCCAAATGTAGGGAAAAGTACGTTACTTAATCGTTTGGTTGGCAAAAAAATAGCAGGAGTTGGCAATCGACCAGGGTTTACGAAGGGTCTTAGTTGGATACGTATTCACAAAGATATTGAACTTTTAGATTCCCCAGGAATATTATGGCCTAAACTTGAAGATCAAGAATCTGCCCATGTATTGGCTGCTTTATCGTCTATTAAAGAAGAAATCTTGGATGTTATGGATATTAGTGCGTTTATTTTGAAAAAGATGTATGAGCTATATCCAGAACGTATAAAGGAACGATATGGTATTGAAAAGTTGTCAGATGATTTGATGGAGGAATATGCTGTGATTGCCAAAAAAAGAGGTGCTCTCATAAAGGGAGGAACACCTGATTATGAGAAGACAGCGATTATTATTATGAATGATTTAAAAAAAGGATATTTAGGAAAAGTGACTTTAGATCGTTTGCATAATGATTAGGAATAACGAATGGTTTATATAGAGCATTTCGCACCTTGAATAAAATAGGGTGCCTTTTTTGTGTAAAATTATCTTTCAATTACTATAGAAATTTATAAAGAGTTTTGGTATACTAGTATATAATAGAGGTGATAATAGTATGAAATATGTATATGCTTTTCATGAGGGTAATAAGGATATGAAAAATTTATTGGGGGGAAAAGGTGCTAATTTAGCAGAAATGACAGCAATTGGGTTACCTGTTCCGCAAGGATTTACCATTACTACTGATGCTTGTTTGAAGTATTATGATGAGCAGGAAACTTTAAATGGAGAAGTTATCACTCAAATAAAAGAAAAATTACAGGAACTTGAACAAAAGAGTGGAAAAAAACTTGGTGATACCAATAATCCTTTGCTGCTTTCTGTTCGAAGTGGAGCCCAAGTATCTATGCCAGGAATGATGGACACTATCCTAAATTTAGGTATGAACGACGAAGTGGCGGCAGGCTTTGCTATAAGTACAGGAAATCCTAGATTTGTTTATGATAACTATCGTAGATTGATTCAAATGTTTGCAGATGTAGTTATGGGTTTTCCAAAGTCTTCTTTTGAATATCTATTTGATAAAATGAAGGTTGAAAAGGGAGTTGCATTAGACTCTGAACTTACAACTGATGATTTAAAAGAAATTGTTGGTATTTATAAACAAGAGTATCTAAAAAATGCGGGTGCGCCTTTTCCGGAAGATCCAGAAGTGCAATTGCTAGAAGCAGTAAAAGCAGTATTTCGTAGTTGGAATAATGAACGTGCCATTACTTATCGAAAGTTAAATCATATTCCTTCAGAATGGGGAACCGCTGTTAATGTACAGGAAATGGTTTATGGAAATAAAAACGATATGTCTGGAACAGGAGTTGCATTTACGAGAAACCCGGCAACAGGTGAGGATAGACTTTATGGAGAATATTTAATGAATGCCCAAGGTGAAGATGTGGTGGCGGGTATTCGTACTCCCAAAAGTATAGAAACATTGCAAGAGATAATGCCAGAATGTTATAGGGAGTTTAGTCATATTTGTCGCTTATTAGAAGATCATTATAAAGATATGCAAGATATGGAGTTTACCATTGAAGATGGACATCTATTTATGTTACAGACTCGTAATGGAAAAAGAACCGCCAAAGCTGCTATTAAAATTGCTGTAGATATGGTAAATGCTGGAAAGATTACGAAAGAAGAGGCTTTATTAAAGATACAACCAGAACAATTAAATCAATTACTCCATCCTAATTTTACACAGGAAAGTCTAGAAAGTGCTCAAGTAATAGCAGAGGGTCTAGCAGCATCTCCTGGAGCTGCTACTGGGAAAATTTATTTTACTACAGAAGATGTTATTGATGCTGATGCACGAGGAGAGAAAGATTTATTGTTAATTCGTGGAGAAACATCACCAGAAGATATTGAAGGCATGAACTTAGTTCATGGAATTTTAACAGTTCGTGGAGGGATGACTTCTCATGCAGCAGTTGTTGCTCGTGGTATGGGAACTTGCTGTGTATGTGGTTGTGATAGCATTACAGTAGATGAGGCAAGTAAGACTCTAACTACTAAGGACGGCGCTGTATTTCATGAGGGAGATTATATGAGTTTCGATGGTTCTACGGGACGAGTTTATGGAGAACAATTGGCAACAATGGAACCGGAAATATTTGGGGATTTTGAAACGTTTATGGATTGGGCTGATGAAATTAGACGTTTGGGAATTAGAGCAAATGCTGATACACCAAAGGATGCTAAGCAGGCTAGAAAATTTGGAGCAGAAGGGATTGGGCTTTGTAGGACAGAACACATGTTTTTTGATGAAGCAAGACTGTTACCTTTTCGACAAATGATTGTAGCGGATACCGAGGAAAAAAGAAAGGTAGCCCTTGATAAAATATTGCCATTTCAAAGGGATGATTTTGCGGAATTATTTAGAGTAATGGAAGGTGATCCTGTAATTATTCGTTTTCTAGATCCTCCGCTTCACGAATTTTTACCCCATACAGAAGAGGAGGTTAAAGAATTGGCAATTAGTCTAGATATGACTTTTGAAAATATGGAACACCTTAGAAATCGAATTGCTGATTTGAAAGAATTTAATCCTATGATGGGACATCGTGGATGTAGATTAGCAGTAACTTATCCTGAAATTGCTAGAATGCAAACTAGAGCGGTAATAGAGGCGGCTTTAATAGTGCAAGAAGAAGGATATTTTGTAAAACCTGAAATTATGATTCCTCTTATAGGCGATAAAAAAGAATATCTTTATGTTAAAAATTTAGTTTGTCAAACAGCAGAGGAAGTTCTAAAAGAAAAAGAGGCTAGTTTAAACTATTTAGTAGGAACTATGATTGAAGTTCCACGTGCTACTATTACAGCAGACGAGATTGCTAAAGAAGCAGACTTCTTCTCCTTTGGAACTAATGATTTAACTCAGATGACATATGGATTTTCAAGAGATGATGCATCAAAATTTTTACAAGACTATTATAAAGAAAATATTTTTGATTTTGATCCTTTTGCAACAATTGATCAAAAGGGAGTCGGTGTATTATTAGAATTAGGTACTAGAATGAGTAGAAGAGTAAAAAGAGATATTTCTCTTGGTATTTGTGGGGAACACGGAGGAGATCCTCAAAGTATTGAATTTTGTAATAAAATTGGACTAGATTATGTATCTTGCTCACCATATAGAGTACCAGTAGCCAGACTCGCTGCAGCACAGGCATCTATTCGTGAAAAGTCAAATAAATAGAAGAAAACCTTAGTTTTTTATAACTAGGGTTTTATATTTTGATAGAAAAATGAAACTTTATTTTTTGTACGATTTACTTAATGTTAAAAAATCACTTTCCATTTTTTGTAATGCCTTTCTATATTTGTAGAAGTTTTCTTCATCATTATTATCATAGCAATTACAGCAATGTTCTAAAATGTTTGACATGGTAAAAAAAGCAGAATCTTTGTTCATAACATTATTGTAATATTTTACCACTTCTGGAAGATCTTTTTCTTCAAAACTCTGATTTAATAGATTTTCAAATGTAGAATCCATACATAAAATGTGAACGGTTTCTATTGCTATTGGATGATATACGCCAATTTCTGCGGTTTGCTCTTCTTTCATTCTTTTAAATAAAGAAATATTTTCCATATCATTGTCTTCTAAATAATCTAACAGCTTATCAAAGGCCTCTCCACAACACCGAGCTATAGTACCACTTTCTATTTGAGTATGGTTAACAGTTAGTGTTTGGTCTTTATAATAATAAATTCCTATTTCTAGACCGCGGCGAATTTTTGACATATATTCTAGATTTTCTACTTCTCTACTTCTAAGCAATCTGAAAAGTTCACCCGTTGTTGTGTATACTAATTCCATAATACTTTGTTCCTTTTTAGTAGAAATAAGTAATGTATGCTCTAGATTTAAATGATTGGTTTTTTCATCTATATCCCAATTATCTAAAAGTATCGAATAGAGTAGATCATTTTCGTCTTCGTACTGTATGGGAATGTTACGATACTTTTGTGAAATACTCGCAATATTTGTATCTTCTGCTAGTACAGTAAGCGATTGAAATAAAATAGGCATCTTTTCAAATGTCTCTTCTTGATTTCGTAACATGAGCGCTAAGGTGCATAAGGAAAGTAATTCTTCTACTTCCTTGCTTAATTTACATTTTATATTTTGATTTACCATTTGTTTGGCTGCTTGAAATAATAAAGTCATATAATTTCTCCTCTTAATATTGTATATTTTTTTTTGTTTTTTGTCTATATATATATTAAATGTATGTTATCATGTAGAAAAGAGGGATAGAATATGACTAGAAAAGACTATATTATTTTAGCGGTTATTATAGGGGTATATAGCATTATTTCATTTGTTAATTTAGGTTCTTTGCAAAATCCAGTTTCTTTTTCTACGTTGTCTTCTCAGGAAGAAGTTATATTTTCATTTAATGATTTATGTGATATTCAAAAATTAAAAATTTATACAGGGGAAGATAGGGGAGAATATCAATTAGAAGGAAGTATTGATGGCAAAGATTATCAATATTTTGATATTTTTACAACCAGTGGAGCATTTGCCTGGGATGAGATTAAGATTTTAAAAAAAGTTCGTTACTTAAAATTAAGATTAGTTAGTAGCAAAGGAGTTTTGGGAGAAGTTGGGATTTATGATAATAAAAATCGCTTATTGTCAGTAAAACATGTCACGAAAAATGGTAAAGCACTGTTGGATGAACAAGCGCAGATTCCTAAAAAAATTAGTTATCTTAATAGTAGTTATTTTGATGAGATTTATTTTGCACGTTCTGCTTATGAATATACAAAAGGTTTACCTGTTTATGAATGGACACATCCGCCACTTGGGAAATTAATACAGGCTCTTCCTATTAAATTATTTACAATGGCTCCTTTTTATTATCGTCTCATGGGAAATTTGAGTGGGACCTTAATGATTGTTGTTATGTATTTGTTTGGGAGGCTCTTATTTGTTAAAAGAAAATATGCAATCGCTTCTTCTTTGTTGATGGCATTGGATACTTTTCATTTTGCCCAAAGTAGAATGGGTACAGTAGATACACATTTGGCCCTTTTTATTATGCTTTCTACTTTATTTATGTTCTACTATTTAAAAAATCCTACAGGAAAAAATCATTTATGGAACTTGTTTTTTAGTGGATTGTTTTTTGGACTTAGTGTATGTGTGAAATGGACCGGATTGTGGTTGGGACTAGGCCTAGCAATTCTTTATTTCTTTTCCTTTTTTCAACATAAAAAATATTTAAAGGTAAAAAGTCGTTCCGTTTTTTTTGAAATTTTAGTTTGTTTTTTCTCCTTTGTTATTTTGCCATGCTTCATTTATTGTGGTAGTTACTTTTTGTTTCCTAGAATGTCTAATGCAACAGTTAATAATATAGATACATTAATTGTACAAACAAAAGATATGTACCATTATCATTCTACTTTAAAGGCTCATCACTTTTTTACCTCGGATTTTTATACATGGCCTATTAGTTATAAGCCTGTTTGGTATTATACAAACTTAAGTGATGATAATCATCGTCAGACAATTAGTGGTATAGGAAATATTGCAATTTGGTGGGTAGGAGTCTTAGCACTGATTTATCTTTTGTGGAAGATAATTTTTAGAAAGGATATTCAATCTTTGAATCTACTAGTTATGTTTCTATGTTTGTACTTACCATATTTATTTATTGGGCGTATTATGTTTTTATATCATTATTTCCCTGCCGTCTTTTTAATGATGTTAGCAATTGTTGTATTAATTTCTGATATAGAAAAAAGGTGGCAACATTTAAGGATATTACCAATTTATTTATTACTTGTATTATTGGTATTTATTCTATATTATCCTGTGGTATCAGGAATGGAAGTGTCGAATGATTATTTGGATAGTCTTAGACTGTTAAAAAGTTGGACATTTTAGTTGTAAAATATTGCGATTATGTACTTGAAATTTAGGGGGTTGTTGTTATAATAAAAATAGGGTGATGCTATGTGAAAGCGATATGTGTTGGTCATGTATCTTATGATATTACTTTACCAGTAGATAAGTATCCTATTGAAAATGTAAAGTATAGAATTAATGAACATATAGAATGTGGTGGAGGTCCTGCATCCAATGCTGCTTATTTATTGGCAAAATGGGGTATGGATACTAGTTTTGTTGGTACTGTTGGTGCAGATTATTATGGCGATTGTATCATTTCAGAGTTTCGAAAAATTGGTGTTAATATTGAGTATTTACAACAATTAGACGATTATAAAACTTCCAGTAGTTATATTGTGGCCAATAAATCTAGTGGGACAAGAACCATTATTACTGCGAAAGATGCTAATAAGACTAATGTGATTCAAGGGGAAATTGACCTAGATGGGGATGTTATTTTAGTAGATGGAGAAGAAAGAGATGCTGCTGAGAGATTATTAAAAGCCAAAAAAGATGCTATTAGTATACTAGATGCTGGAACTTTAAAAGACTCTACATTAGCGCTTGGGAAGATGGTGAAATATCTTGCATGTTCTAAAGACTTTGCAGAGGCATTTACGAAAACAAAGATTGATCATTATGACGTAAAGTTCCTATCAGGAATTCATAGGCAATTGGAATCTTACTTTGGAAATCAGGTAATTATTACTTTGGAAGCTAAGGGAGCTTTTATAAAGAGTAATACCTATAAATTTATTCCCAGTATTAAGGTAAAGCCAGTAGATTCAACAGGAGCAGGGGATATTTTTCATGGAGCTCTTGCTTACTTTTTAGGAAATCATTATGAACTAGAAAAGGCAGTAAGACTTGCTAATATATCTGGAGCTATTTCTGTTGAAAGGATAGGGGGAAGATTTTCTATTCCCACATTAGAAGAAGTATTAAGGACAAGTAAAGAAAATGAGATTATATAGTAATCTTCCGAGTCTCGATTTGCATGGAGTTGATACTGTGTATGCTAAAATATTAATTGAAGATTTTATTCGTGATCAGGTTATTATGAAAAATAAACAGGCAATTATTATTCATGGCATTGGAACAGGAAAGGTGCGGAAGATAACAGCAGAGACATTAAAGAAAAATCGCCATATAGAAGAGTATAAGCTAGATTGTTTTAATCCAGGCTGTACCTTTATTAAAATTAAGTAAATTGACAGGTGTTATACACCGTGTTAATATGAAATCATGGGAAGAAGGGATTTTCATATGTGGACTGAGGAATATGAAAAAAATAGATTTCCACTTCGTGGTTTTTTACTACGGGCTTTTTTTGTTTTTGTATTTATAGGTTTACTAATATTGATTATTTCTATAGTTACAAGGACTAAAGGACTAAAAGATGTATCTACTCCTTTACAAAATGAAGTTTTCGCTAGTAATGTAGAAAAGATGCAGACGGTGGCTTTTGATTATTATCGAAAAGAGCGATTGCCATTAGAAGTTGGGAAAAGTACTAAGTTAACGCTCTCTGATATGATACAGAAGAAAATCATCGTGCCGCTAGCAGATGAGGATAATAAAGTGTGTGACGTCAAAAACTCTTATGTAGAGCTTACCAAAATAGATAATGGTTATTTGATGAAGATAAATCTAAAATGTAGTAGGCAAGATGATTATATTTTAGCGCATGTGGGGCATTATAATCATTGTGAGACTTATCTTTGTTTAAAATAGAAAGGATTCAAGTTATGGAAAAAGCAAAAGTGTATTTTACAAAAGAAATTACTAGTGATAGTCTAGTGAAAATGTATGAGGTTTTAAATCGTGAATTAGGTGGGAAGGTAGCAGTTAAAATATCAACAGGGGAGCCAGGAGGACATAATTATTTAAATCCTAATTTAATTGAGAAACTCGTTCAGAAATTAAATGGCACAATCGTAGAATGTAATACCGCTTATAATGGTAATCGCGATATGACTGAGAATCATTTAAAGGCAGCAGAGGAACATGGTTTTATGGATGTTGCTACTGTTGATATTATGGACCAAGTTGGGCAGTTAGAACTTCCAGTTGTAGGCGGAAAGCATTTGCATGTGAACTATGTGGGTAAAAATATAGAAAATTATGATTCGATGCTTATGCTTTCCCATTTCAAAGGCCATGCAATGGGTGGCTTTGGTGGAGCATTAAAGAATATGAGTATTGGTGTTGCATCACGTGAAGGAAAAGCATGGATTCATTCAGCAGGTAGAACTAAAAATCCAAATGAAGTATGGAACAGTTTACCACCACAAAATGATTTTTTGGAGTCTATGGCTGAGGCGGATCAAGCAGTAATGACATATGTAGGTGATAATATTTTATTTATTAATGTCATGAATAATCTATCAGTAGACTGTGATTGTGATTCGAATCCAGAAGAGCCTTGTATGGCGGATATTGGGATTTTATCATCCCTAGATCCAGTAGCGCTAGATCAAGCTTGTCTAGACTTAATATATCAATCTGATGATGCGGGTCGTGATCATTTTATAGAAAGAGTAGAAAGACAAAATGGTGGCCATATTTTGGGATATGCGGAAAAACTTGGAATTGGAACAGTGAAATATGAACTTATTTCAATAGATTAAAAATGATAGAGTTTTCAGATTGAATTTTGAAAACTTCTTTTATAGAGGTGATAGTATGAAACCATTAATAGGCATTATGATGCGTTGTGATCAAAATGAAAACGAAACTTCCATGCAATATGTTTTTGAAAGTGTTAGAACTTCCATTATAAAAGCTGGAGGCGAACCATTTTTATTAACACCTGTTCAGAAAATTGATTATTTTAAAACAAAGCATATAGATTATCCTATGTTAACAGAGGAAGAGAAAGGAACAATTGAATTTTGGTTAGATTGTATTCATGGTTTGTTTATTCCAGGCGGCGATAAATTTACAGAATATGATCGTTATGTTTTAAAACGGGCTATTGAGAAAAAAATTCCCACGTTAGCGGTTTGTCTTGGAATGCAACTCATGTCTGTTTATGATGAGAAAGTGGAACTATTAGATGTTAAAGATACTTCCTTACATAAAGCACCTGATAAAAAATATGCGCATAAGGTAAAGATAAAAAAGGATAGTAGACTTTATCAAATTATCGAAAAAGAAGAAATAGAAGTCAATAGTCTTCACCGCAAATGTGGAAGTCCTAATCATATTTATAAAATTACGGCCACTAGCCCAGATGGTGTTATCGAAGCACTAGAATATCCTGGTGATACTTTTCATATTGGTGTTCAGTGGCACCCAGAAAAAATGTACGATTATGATATTTATGCTCAAAAATTAATGGATGAGTTTATTATAGAAAGTAGTTTTCGCAAATCAAAATTAGATAATCTTAGAAAAGAAAGTTTTAAGGTGAAAATTGAAGATGTTGTTTGACATTTATTAGTACAAATGATATGCTAGATATGATAAGAATAAGAGGTGATCGACGATGGATGAGAAAATTATTATAGAAAAAGATGGTCAAGAAGTAGAATGTGATGTTTTATTTACATTTAATTGTGAGGAGACAGGAAAAGGCTATATCGGATATACAGATCACAGTTTTGATAGTAAAAATCGTAAAAATATTTATACAGCATCATTTGACCCAGTGTTAGGTATGGGAAGCTTAGAAGAGATTAAGACTGATGAAGAAAAAGAAATGGTAAAAGAAGTTTTAGAACAAGCTTATGCTGAGGGAAAGGGGAATAACAGATGAGTTTTGATGAAGCAGTTGCATTATTAGGAATTGATCCTAATTATGCATCAGAATCCGAATTAAAAAGTGCAAGAAATCTTTTGGCACATCAGTTTGATTATGATAATCCAGAAAATAAAGATCAGGCTCAAAGAATTAATGAAGCTTATCAACTTTTACATGAAAGAGTAAAGAATAGGACTTCTAATAATTCCATTTTTGAACCAACTAGTTCTAATGCCACTACTTTATCTATTGAAACAATTGACCAGAAATTAGACGGGGCAAAGCAACAGTTCCTTAGAATATTTGAACAAGAACGTCAAGAGGCTATTGAAAATGGCCCTTTTACTGCACAAGAATTAGAAGCATTTTTTAATAAATATCATAAATTAAAAGATGACGCTAATAAACAATTTCTTCAGTTAATGGAACAAAGAAAAAATATAGAATTATCCAAAGCCACTACACTTTCTGGCCCTACTATCAAAGAGAAAACCATGGGATTACCCGATAAAAGTGAACCAGTAAAAATTGTAAATCGTTTAACAGCTCATGAAAGACTAGGATTGCCCCTTAAACCCAAGAAAGAAATGGGGTTTACACGAGAATCTGAGCGAGGATTGCTGCAAATTATTAGCGAGTTAACAGATGGCTTGGATTTGAAAAAAAATGATCATAAGAAATTGCGAGCTTCTAATATTCAAGTAAAGGAAAGCTTTAAACAGGAAATGCATTCTGGAAATTACATTTACAATATTATTCATATTATTCCATCAATTATGAAAGTTCCTGTTCAATTACTTACACGTTTGAAAAATAGAATTTTCGAAGATCCTGAAGTTTTAAATCGTGCAGAACAGTTAAAAGATAGAATTGATAGACTAGAAGATAGTGATTTGAAAATTATATATGAAGAGTATCGTGGTAATAGAGTAATTCAGGAATCATTTCCGACTGTTCTTAACGATTTGTTGAATCAGCGTGTTCATGAGTATGTAATGGGAAATGTAGCGGAGATTAATGAACGGGTAAGGGATGGATTTTTACAAATATTTGGTGACTATCGTCAATTGCAAGAGATAAATGAAGTATTAAGAACGGGATATATAGATGATGGGAAAACAGCGATTACTCCTGAATCCAGAGAACAATTAGAACGATGGAAAGAAGAACTTATTCGAGGGAAGGCAGAGTTAGTTAAGAATATTCGTGATGATCAAAGAGAAGGTAGAAATTGGTTATCAGGAGGTCTTCATGGATTTGAAGAAGATATGAAAGCTGCTGAATCTAAAATGTCTTATATCGGTAAACGTTTTGCGAAAGGTCATGATTTAGACCATGATTTATTAGCAAAACAGGCAGAGTTAGAAAGAGAAGAAAAACAGGCTATTTATGTAAATGATGATGCCAAAGCTATGAGAAGTTTTCTTCAAAACGAAGTTTTATTATCTAGTAATACAGAAATTGAAAATAGCATTGTAGGTAAACGTTCTACAGGTAAGAAATATTATAGTCCATTGGCAGAAATGTTAGATTATCGTCCTGATCCGTTTGTAAAGGATTTGTTTACAAGTATCGCAATAACAGGAGCAGCTATAAATGCGGTTAATGGAATTGCAACACAAGTAGAGGGACATAAGGTTTTAGAACAACAGCAGGCAGATGCAATACGTGCGAATGCTCAGATGGAACAAGCACATAATTTGGGACAAGATATTACTGCCAATCAAGAGACATTTGCAGAAGGAATGAAGGCAACTACTGCCCAAGGAATTAATAGTGGTAGTGGTGTTATTGAAAGAAGTGTACTAGATAAGAATGAGTGGATTACAGGAACCGATGCATACCATAAAACAGATGCTATGGGTCATGCTTATTATAATAATTTCTATGAAAGGACGGAAAATGCTTTTTCTAATATTGCTAATGAATATTCTAGTGGTGCCATTACGCAGGCAGAGGCATTGGATGCTATTAATGGAGTGGCTAGTCGTGCCCAAGAAAATTTAGTAAATATTTACGAAAATTGCAAACCAATTATGGAAGATTATGCAAAAGCGCATTCAGATTTCGATTTAGATGGTGTTATGCAGACTATGAATCATATTATTGAAAATCCATCTGCTATTACGAAAATGAATGATGCTATTGTAGGAACTGTTCATGCAGGAGAAGAGTTGGCGGGTTTAACTGCAGATCCAATTACAGTATTCCAAGAAATGCCATCTAATTTATCTTCTACTTTATTAAGCGCTACTGCAACAGCAGCGTTTGCAAGTAGTGTTGCTAGTTCCATGGGTTCGCCACAAAAAAATAAAGGTTATGGAAATACTGTGACAGATATGGTAGATGAGTTTATGGAAAGTCAAAGGGCTAACAACTATGGAGCAAATACAAATGCAAGGGCTGCCTAATAAAAAAAGTAGTTGACTTTTGGAAAATAATTTCATATAATTATAACAGTCAAGAAAAGGAAAGAGATTTTATATCCACCTGATTGTAAGTAACAATGGGTTAAAAGCCGATAGAACTGGTCTGTTATACAGAGTTTTAGGTTTTTAAGTGGATATTTCTCATATCCACTTTTCTTAATTTTATGGAGGTGTTAATTATCGCAAACAATAAAAATAACATGATGATTAACGAACAAATCAGAGCGAAAGAAGTGCTTGTTATTGGACCAAATGGAGAGCAAGTGGGTGTAAAATCCATTAATGATGCTTTAACATTAGCACAATATGCATCTCTTGATTTAGTACTAATTAATCCTAATGCTACTCCTCCCGTTTGCAAAGTAATGGATTATAATAAATATCGTTACGAAAAGCAAAAAAAGGAGAAAGAAGCATTAAAGAGACAGCGTGCTAATATGTCTGAGTTGAAAGAGTATCGTCTTTCACCAACAATTGACATTGGAGATTTTGAAACTAAATTAAGAAATGCAATTAAGTATTTACAAAAAGGTGATCGTATTAAATTGACAGTTCGCTTTAAGGGACGTCAAATGGCTCATACAGATTTAGGTCGTGATGTTATCATGCGTTTTATTGAAAAAACAGGAGATTATGCTGTTGTTGATCAACAACCCAAACTAGATGGGAAAATTATGTCTTGTGTATTAGTGCCTAAAAAAGATAAATAGTAGGAGGATAGAATTATGCCAAAAATGAAAACACATAAAGGGACAAAGAAAGTTCTAAAGGTTAGAAAGGGTGGAAGTATCAGTATTGGAAGACCAGGTAGTCGTCATAATACAGGGAAGAAGCCTAGCACTATTAACCGTAAAAATAGAAAGGGATCTACATTAAGCAAAGCAGATCAAAATAGATTGAAAAATATCATTAAATAGTTGAAGGAGGAATTAAAATGGCAAGAGTAAAGAATGGAGCAGTAACAAAAGCTCGTCATAAAAAAGTATTAAAGCAAGCCAAGGGGTATTTTGGTAGCAAACATAGATTATACAAAACAGCAAAAGAACAATTAATGCATTCTGGACAATATGCATATCGTGACCGTAAACAAAAAAAGAGAGACTTTAGAAAATTATGGATTACAAGAATTAATGCTGCTTGTCGTGAAAATGGAGTAAGTTACTCTAGATTTATTGAAGGATTAAATAAAGCAGGTGTAGAGGTTAACCGTAAAATGTTATCCGAAATTGCAATTAATGATCCTAAAATGTTCGCAGAATTTGTAAAAATATCTGAATCAGGTAGAAGTGGCAAGGTAGAAAAGAAAGAAGTTAATTCAAAAGCAGAAGTATCTGTTAATTCTAGCAAAGCAAAAAGTACAGAAGCACCTAAAGTAAAGAAAGCGGATAAAGAGGAAAAAGTAAAGGCTGATGTAGATTATAGTAAAATGACAGTTGCAGAGTTAAGAGAAATAGCAAAATCAAAGGGGATTGCTAGCGTATCTACTATGAAGAAAGCGGATTTATTAGAAGCTTTAAAATAAAAAACATATTAGTGGATGTATGACAGTCGTGCTTCATTTGGAGTGTGTTATATTCGAAACTAATAGAAGAAAAAACGAAAAGGAGAAATACTATGACAATTGTATCAATGAATTATTTATTAGAATCAGGTGTTCATTTCGGACATCAAAAAAGAAGATGGAATCCTAAGATGAAGGAATACATCTATACAACACGTGATGATATTTATATTATCGATTTACAAAAAACAGCAAAAAAATTAGAGGAAGCTTATGTAGCAATGAAACAAATTGCAGAAGAGGGTGGAAAGTTTTTATTTGTAGGAACAAAGAAACAAGCCCAAGAAGCATGTGAAGAGGCTGCTGTTCGTACTAATATGTACTTTGTTAATGAAAGATGGTTAGGTGGAACATTAACAAACTTTAAGACAATCCGTTCACGTGTCAGAAGAATGGATGAGATTGACAAGATGGAAACAGATGGCACATTTGAACTTTTACCAAAAAAAGAAGTTATTAAAATAAAGAAAGAATATGAAAAATTAGATCGTAATTTGAGAGGAATTCGTGAGATGAAAAAGGTTCCTCAAGCTTTGGTAATTGTAGATCCACGTAAAGAGGAAATTGCTATTAAAGAAGCTCGTATTTTAGGAATACCTGTATTTGGTATTGTAGACACAAATTGTGATCCTGATTTAGTAGATTATGTAATACCAGGAAATGACGATGCTGTACGTGCAGTAAAATTAATGATTGGTGCTTTAGCAAATGCAATAGCAGAAGTAAATGGTAATACAGTGATTGATTATATTACAGAAGAAGATAAGGCAAAATCATCTAAAAAAGAAGATAAGAAAGATATAAAAGAAGAACAAGTTGCACCAGCAGAAAAGGAAGTTGTAGTAGAGAAAAAGGAAGAGATTGAAAAGCCTCAAGTAGAAGAGACTAGCCTAGAGACTATGACATTAGCTGATTTAAAAAAATTAGCAAAAGAGAAGGCTATTAAAGGATACTCTACTATGAAAAAACAAGAATTAATTGATGCTTTAAAATAAAAAGGAGGGTGGCAGGTTATGCTACTCCTTTTCTATATAAAAACAAACAAATGTACTGATTTAATGAAAGAAAATAAGGAGGATTAATATGTTTAAAGCAAGTGATGTAAAGGAATTAAGAGAAAAAACAGGAGCAGGAATGCTAGATTGTAAAAAGGCATTAGAGGCAACCGAAGGAAATTTGGAACAAGCAATTGACTGGTTGAGAGAAAAAGGGATTTCTAAAGCTGCTAAAAAAGAGTCAAGAATTGCAGCAGAAGGTCTTTGTGTTGTTCAAGTCGAAGAAAATAAAGCAGTATTGCTAGAAGTGAATTCAGAAACAGATTTTGTAGCAAAGAATGATGAATTTGTTAGTTTTGTAAATTATTTAGCAGGAATCATTTTAAAGCATGAAGTAGAAAATGTAGAAGATGCTTTAAAAATAGAAGATAACGGAGAAACTATTTCTGATAAATTAATTGCTTTAACTGCTAAAATTGGTGAAAAGATTAGTTTTAGACGCTTTATAAAAGTGGTAAAAGAGGATAATCAACAATTTGGTTCTTATCTACATTTAGGTGGTAGAATTGGATCTTTAGTTGTAACAGAAAATACAACAGAAGAAGTTGCAAAAGATGTAGCAATGCATGTGGCAGCAATGAGCCCAGTTTGTTTGGCTCGTACCGAAGTACCTGAGGATATGTTAGAGCGAGAAAGAAAAGTTATCAAAGAACAAGTTATGAATGAGGGAAAGCCTGCTGAAATTGCTGAGAAGATGGTAGCAGGTAGATTAAATAAATTTTATAAGGAGTCATGTTTAGAGGAGCAAGAGTTTATAAAAGATTCTTCTTTAACAGTTGGAGAATTTGTAAAAAATAATGGTGGTAGTCTAATTTCTATGATACGCTTTGCAGTTGGTGAAGGTATTGAGAAGAAAGAAGAAGATTTTGCTAGTGAAGTAATGAATCAAATTAACGGATAAATTTTGGAGTAATTATGAAAAAGGTAGTAATTTTCCTAGGCATTATATTTTTTATAACAGGCTGTTCTGTTAAGAAAATTGAGGAACAGACGGATTCAGAAAAATTTGCGATTGAGTATAGTATAAGTGAAGATAACCCTTTCCTTTATGCATCAATAGATCAAGTTATTTCGTTATTTACAGATGGAAATGGTATCGTATTTTTGGGTAATTCAGATGGAGAGTGGTCAAGGCTTTCTGTTAAAATATTAAATCAGGTTTTTTCTAAAATGAAAATAGAGAAAGTATATTATTTTAATTTAAAGGTGGCAGAAGATGAATATCCTAAAAAATATAATAAACTTGTTAATAAAATTTCAAAGTCTTTAAAGGAAGACGAAAAGTTACAAACGCCTGCATTATTTCTACTAAAGAATGGAAAAGTGATTGGTTATAGTTTAGATTATGAAACAATTACGGAAAGTAATAATGAGGCTTATACAAAAAGTGAACAGCAAAAATTAAAGAACAAATACATAAGGTTAATAGAACAATACCAAAAAGAGGATGCTTAGGCATCTTTTTTAATATATTGTTATCTCTTTTAATTTTAACTTTTCTTTCTCTTAAACCTATATTATAATAGTAATAAGGAGAGATGAAAAATGGAGAATGAAATTATTTCGTTTAGTAAAGAAAAAATGGGCAAAACCATAGAAGCTTTGGAGAAAAAATTTACAACAGTGAGGGCAGGACGTGCAAATCCTTCAAGTTTGGATGGTGTGATGGTTGAGTATTATGGCAGCATGACTCCATTGAAGCAATTAACAACAATATCAGTGCCAGAAGGAAACCAGTTGTTAATTAAACCATTTGATAAGAGTGCACTTCCAGCAATAGAAAAAGCGATTATTACTGCTAATTTAGGTTATAATCCTAGTAATGATGGAGAAACTATTCGAATTGTAGTACCAGCTCTTACAGAGGAGAGAAGAAAAGAGTTAACAAAACAAGTAAAGGCAATGAGTGAAGAAGGAAAAGTCAGTATTCGTAATATCCGACACGAGGCACTTGAAAAGATAGAAAAAGAAGAATTAGCAGAAGATATTTCTAAGGGGATGGAAAAAGAAATTCAGGATATGGTAAATACTTATAATAAAAAGATTGATGAAATGCTAAAGGAAAAAGAGAAAGACTTATTAACCGTATAATTAGGATTAGCATAAAATTATTGAATATTTTTAGTATTTAGTATTGCACACTTTGGAATCTTATGCTATTATTAAATAGCGATGGACCCTTAGCTCAGTTGGTTAGAGCATCCGGCTCATAACCGGACGGTCAATGGTTCAAGTCCATTAGGGTCCACCACTAGAATTGCGGGTATGGCGGAATTGGCAGACGCACTAGACTTAGGATCTAGCGGGGTAACCCTTGCAGGTTCAACTCCTGTTACCCGCACCATTGAGATTAAAAGTCGCACTTTAAGCGATTCAGTTATAAATAAAGTTCATAATATTTGATATTATGGGCTTTTTTCATTGCTTAAAGGAGGGATTAAAATATATGAAAACGACCATAAAAAAATTGATTTTCCCAGAAAGTATTAAAATTAAACTAAAAATGAAAGTAAGTTGTGGCAATTTAAAACTAGGAGTTATCACAGTAGATTTAAGTGATATAAAAGATAGTAATAATAATCAAATATTTAAAGAATTATTAGAAAAAATAAAAAATTCTTTTAAAGAAGATGAATTTGTCTAGTCATCCTATAAAACTGAATAAAAATATTAAAATAGGATGAAAATTTAAAATACAAAATGATTTAATTATAAGGCTTAAATAATTATCCATCCTTAATATCATCCTACGAGGTAGGTTGAATTTTGCAAGTGCAAAATCAGATTTGTGTATAGAGAGTTCCTTATGAAATAAGGGACTAATTGCATATGATACACAAACTTCTTATCCTGCTCTTTTAAATATTATCAAATTTAATAGTATTTTCATCCTAATTTTAATTATTTAATAATCACAGAGACTAGGTAGATTACATTTTGAAAAATTGATATAATTATATTATCAAATTTATTACATAGACAATCAAATTGGAAAGTGAGGCTTATATGAAATTAATTAATTTAAAAAATGAAGATATTGCTTTATTTAAAAAATATATGCAAGAATCATTTCAATATGGATATGAATTAGTATATGGTAGTGATAAATCACAAGTATTACCAGAAAAAGATATAGATAAATCTTTAAATAATCCCAAGTGTCATTCCTATGAAATGATAGATGATAATAATGAAATCTTGGGTGGTGTTATTGTAGAAATAAATGAAGATAATATTAATCATTTAGATTTTTTGTTTGTTAGAGTTGGTATTCAAAGTAAAGGTATAGGACAAGTTATATGGAAAGAAATTGAAAATATGTATCCTAGCACAAAAATATGGAAAACTTGTACACCTTATTTTGATAAAAGAAATATTCATTTTTATGTAAATAAATTAAAATTTAAAATAGTAGAATATTATAACGAAAAACATCCTGATTCAAATATGAAAGAAGATATATACGAAGAAGACGATGGAATGTTTGAATTTGAAAAAGAAATGCACAAATAGTAATTTGAAAAAGAGAGGTTAATTTATGGATATTATTACAATTTTTACACAATTAGTAAAATGGGGATTAATTGCTATAATAGATGTTATAGGACTATCTATTCTATACTATATTGCTTTTTTTATTTATAAGAAGGTGTTTCAGGGTAAAAGAAATCTTACTAAAAAACAATGGATTGTTTTAGTTTTAATTAGTGGTTGGTTAATCGTTGTTTTAGGACTTACTACATTTAGTAGAGGTGCAAATTTTACAGGTTCTATTAATATATCCTTTTTTACAAGTTATATTAATGCTTGGAATCAATGGTCTTTAAAAGAATTTCAGCTAATTATATTTAATATGCTAATGTTTACTCCACTTGGATTTTTATTACCATTATTAAGTAAAAAAGAGGAGAAATTTTCTATTGTATGTTTAACATCTTTTTTAGTAACTCTTGGAATTGAGACTATACAATTAATAACTGGAACTGGAATATTTGAATTTGATGATTTAATTCATAATTTTTTAGGAAGCATATTTGGATATTTTATAATAATGGCTATTATAAATTGTGTTAAATTAAAAAGATTAAAAATAAAAGAGATACTAAAAGTATTTATCATACCATTTATAATAGGAGTTGTTTTTTTTACAATATTACTTGTATATAATAATCAAAAATATGGAAATGTGCCAATATTACCTGTTACTAAAGTAGATATGTCGATTGTTAAAATTGAAAATAAAGTTAACTTATCAGATGAAAGTATAGAAGTTTCTATTTATAAAAATAAATATACGAAAGATATAGAAAATGCTAGAGCTATCAGCAAAAAGGTTGAAAAATTAATAAACGGTAGGTTTTCAAAGACAATTCGTACAGATGGTAATAATAAAGTATTTATATCAAAAAAAGGAAGTTTAGAAAATTTTCAATTAACTTATTTAATGAATGATGGTACTTGGTCATATAC
This sequence comes from uncultured Bacilli bacterium, assembly GCA_910586195.1. GTDB lineage: Bacteria > Bacillota_I > Bacilli_A > RF39 > UBA660 > MGBC119817. The sequence continues at coordinate 554 of CAJUHO010000012.1, read as the reverse complement.
AAATTGGGAAGATTTTGCAGAAATAGATGAAAATAAATTATCTGCTAATAAGGAAAAAATAGAATCTTGGTTAAAAGATAATAAATTGTTGCCTAATAATACTGAATATAGTTTACAAAACAATGATACTTTACGTTATGATGTAATGTCTCCTGTAAATATAAGTGATAATGAAGATGATTATTCTTTTGGTAGTATAATGATTAAATTTGATGATGAAAATAGAATAAATAATATTTTTTATAATGTTAATTACAATGAATTTATAGGGAAAGAAGAAATCATTTCGTCAAAATTAGCATATAATGAAATTTTAAAGGGAAACTTTTCACAATATGTTCTATTTAGTCAAGAAGATAAACTTGTAATTGAAAAATGTGAGTTGGATTATATATATGATACAAAAGGATATTATCAACCTGTATATACTTTTAGTGGGTATATTAATGAGGAAGATATTGAATGGAGATGTCAAATACCAGCTTTAAAAAAGTAACATAAATTACAAGTATACTTTAAGATGTAAATAAATTAATATTTATATCTTATTTTTT
>CAJUHO010000011.1 GCA_910586195.1 uncultured Bacilli bacterium | reverse complement strand
GGTCGTGGTATAATATCTATAAATTTAGTATTGACAAAACTTAGATAGTCAATTTGAGGTGTAAGATGGATACAAAGAATATGGATCAAAGAATAATGATATTATAGTTTTATTACATGGTGGTGGTCTTTCTTGGTGGAATTATATAGATGAAATAGGATTGCTTAAAGATGATTTTCACCTCGTTATTCCAATACTAGATGGGCATTTAGGTAGTGATGTAGTGATGCAAATTTTACTTCTATTGAAAACAATGCTTTAGAAATAATAAATTTTATAAATGAAAATTATAATGGAAAAGTCAAACTAATTGGAGGTTTATCTTTAGGAGGACAAATTTTATTAGATATTTTATCTCAAAGACCTAATATATGTGAATATGCTATTATGAAGATACTTGTAATATTACAAAAGATAATTTCTTTTATGAAGTCAAACTCTAATTATAAAGTAAAAGACACTTTATCACATACTAAAACAAAAGTAATCGTGTTGGTTGGAAGCAAAGAGAGACCTATTATGAAAAAATCAGCAACTAAAATTGCAAATGTAATACCTAATAGTGAGTTGGAAGTGTTACAAGGATACCATCATGGAGATATAAGTATAAATCATGCTGAAGATTATGTAGAAAGAGTAAAGAGATTAGTTCGATAAGATTATAAAATGAAAGGCAATATTGGTGGTAAAAATGAGTAAAAACAAGAAAATAATTATTGGGATTTTAATTGCAGTATTGCTAATTATTAGTGTAGTTGTCGTATATAAAGTAATTGAAAAAAGCGTTACAAATAGAGTCGATTTTAATTTTAAAGTTGATAATAATAGCTCTATTCCTGTTGATACTGTAAATAATAAAGAAAAATTGGATACTCAAATTTTAGAAAAAATTGCTAAAAATTTACAAGATATTATGGCTGAAGAAATTAAAGATGAACAAGAAAATCCTCAAATATTGATAACTGAAGGTTGGATAAGAATATTCAATAAAGAAAAATATAAAAAAATAATTTCTATTGGCAAACCTGCTATGAAACCATTATATTATATTTTATATAAAAGTTAATGCCCTTAATTGAGTAGTTTCATTTTCTGCGTTATCTAATAGATATGATAATTTTTCTAATGCCCTTGCACCTAGACTATTTAATCGCATTTCAATATTTTCAATGGCTTGTAAACGCATTTCAACTAATAGACTTTTAAATGGTTCGCTATACACCATGTTTTCATCAACTTTAATTTGAGATGCTACTTCTTTATTTGTTTTTCCTAGAAGTAATAAAATAAGTGCCTCTTGTCATTATTTTTCTTTTTGTAAAAAAACAAGTCACCATTTATTCACTGATTATGTAAAAAAACATCATCTTTTTGAATGGGCATAAATGTTGGATTTAATGAAACTTCCTTGTTGTGATGAGATGTTAATACAACAAGAACGATTGTAACAAAAAACTGAGCACCTGTAAAAATTATTATTGTTTCAAAGGGGATTTCTGTGAGTGTTAAGCCTTGAATGAAAAGCTAAGATATATGATATCGTAGTTAATAATGTTAAATACTAATATTTATACTATAACAGTTCAAAAAAGGAAGTATTTTATGACTGAAAAATTATAAAAGGTTAAATGAGATTTATGTAATTATAAATCAAAGCAATTATTAATACTATAAAAAGTTAATCAAAAATGAATTTTAATAAATAATCATATATTTTTTAAAACCCATTGACAAATGAATATATATTCAACTATAATTGTCTTAGTTGAGAAACAATTCAACTAAAAAGCATAATATAAGAATGGAGGAAATTTATGTCTAGAAGTGAGTTTACTTGTGATTGTAATGTGATTCATCAGGATGCAGTGAATGAGGTAGTACAAAAAATGCCCGATGAAAATACGTTTAATAGATTAGCCGATTTATTTAAATTAATAGGGGATACAACAAGGTGTAGAATTTTATTTGCGCTAGATCAAAAAGAAATGTGCGTTTGTGATTTAGCCAATGTACTTAATATGACGAAATCATCAATTTCCCATCAACTAGCGGTTCTACGAAGAAGTGGAGTTGTTAGATGTAGAAAAAGTGGCAAAGAGGTATATTATACTCTAGATGATGATCATATTGTAAAACTATTTGAAATTGGATTAGCTCATATTAATCATAAGGATTAAAATAGTAAGGAGGTAAAGACTATGAAAAAATATAAATTTAAGATAAAAAATCTCGATTGTGCTAATTGTGCGAATGAACTAGAAAACACTTTAAAAAAACTAGATACGATAGAAAATGTCAGTATTAGTTTTATGATGCAAAGACTTAGTTTTGAATGTATAGAAGAAAATAAAGAAAAGGCAGTAGAGAGTATTAAGAATGTAATAAAAAAGGCAGAACCTGATGTAGTTATAGAGGAGATATAATTATTATGAATCAGAAAAATAATAAAAGATTAATTAAGATAATAGTTTCTTTTTTATTAGTTGTTATATCGTATCTATGCAGGTTTGATCAGGAATTATACAATAATATTTTATATGTAATAGCTTATCTGATTGTGGGTTTCGATATTGTTTTAAAGGCAGTCAAAAATATTTTTAGAGGAAAAATTTTTGATGAAAACTTTCTCATGACAGTGGCAACGCTTGGAGCATTTTGTATTGGAGAACTAGAGGAAGCAGTAGCTGTTATGCTTTTTTATCAGGTTGGAGAATTATTTCAAAGTTATGCAGTAGATAAGTCACGAAAATCAGTAGCAAACTTGATGGACATAAGACCAGATTATGCAAATGTTTGTCGTGAAGAAGAAACTTTGAGGGTTGATCCTGATGAGGTTAATGTTGGGGAAATTATACTTGTTAAACCAGGAGAGAAGATTCCTTTAGATGGAGTTGTAGTTGAAGGGGAGTCTATGCTCAATACCAAAAGTCTAACGGGAGAAGCCATTCCTAGAAAAGTAACTGTTAATGATGAAGTATTAAGTGGATGCATTAATAATGATGGGATTTTAAGAATTAAAGTAAGGAAAGAATTTGAAGAATCTACTGTTAGCAAGATTTTAGATTTAGTAGAAAATGCTAGTAGTAGAAAATCAAAATCAGAAAATTTTATTAGTAGATTTGCTAAATATTACACACCTATTGTAGTTATAATAGCAATATTACTTGCTGTAATTCCATCATTTGTAATAAAAGATGCAGTATTTAGTGATTGGCTATATAGAGCATTATCATTTTTAGTTGTTTCTTGTCCCTGTGCTTTGGTGATTTCCATTCCTCTATCATTCTTTGGGGGAATAGGCGCAGCATCTAAAATGGGTGTTTTGATAAAAGGAAGTAACTATCTTGAGGCTCTTGCGAGTAGTGAAATAATTGTATGTGATAAAACAGGTACATTGACTGAAGGAGTATTCAAAGTACAAAAAATAGAGGCTACTTTATGTTCTGATGATGATTTATTAAGATATGCCTCTTATGCCGAAAGCTTTTCAAATCATCCGATTTCTCTATCATTAAAACAAGCTTATGATAAAGAAATTAATGAAAAACTTGTTACTGAAACAGAGGAGATTTCTGGTAAAGGCGTTAAAGCAGTAGTAAATGGAAAAACTGTCTTGGTTGGAAATGAAAAATTGATGGAACAGTATAATATTAAATTCCAAAAAAGTAACGAGATTGGCACGATTGTATATGTTGCCATTAATAATGAGTTCGCAGGAATGATATTGATTGCAGATAAAATTAAGGAAGATTCTTATAAGGCTATTAACTTATTTAAGAGTAATCATATCGAAAAGATTGTTATGTTAACAGGGGATCGTGAAAATATCAGTAAGGATGTAGCGGACACCCTTCATTTAGATGAGTATCATGCAGAACTGTTGCCACAAGATAAAGTATCTTGGGTAGAAAAATTAATGGTGCAAAAACTCCCTAATAGAAAGTTAATATTTGTTGGAGATGGAATTAATGATGCTCCAGTATTAGCATTATCTGATATCGGAGTAGCAATGGGGGGCCTTGGAAGCGATGCTGCCATTGAAGCGGCTGATATAGTCATTATGACAGATGAACTATCTAAAATTGCAAGTTCTATCAAGATTTCTAAAAAAACTATGAGAATTGTAAGGGAGAATATAGTTTTTGCTATTGCTGTAAAAATTGGTGTATTAGTATTAAGCGCTTTTGGTATTGCGAGTATGTGGGCGGCAGTTTTTGCTGATGTTGGAGTTTCGGTTCTTGCTATAATAAATGCTTTAAGGGTTTTGAGAATAAAAGAATGAGATAGTTAGAGGGATAAATTCATGAAAAAGATAGTGTTAAAAATTAGTGGTATGACTTGCAGTGCCTGTTCATCAGGACTTGAAAAATACTTGAATAAACAAGTAGGTGTGAAAAGTGCGAATGTAAATTTAATCTTGTCCATTGCGACTATAGAATATGAAAATATTAATAAAAGAGATCTAGAACGTCATATAAAAGAGGCCGGGTTTATTAGTTTGGGTGAGTTTAAAGGCATAGAAAAAGAAGAGACAGAGGGGGGAGAAAAATTTAAAATAATGGGGTTAGGTGTATTACTTTTAATTATGATGTATATTTCAATGGGATATATGTTAAATTTACCTAACCTTCCACTTGTGAATCATCAAAATCCAACTGTTGTTGCCACCGTTATGCTCTTATTTACGCTTGTTTTTCTGTGGCAAGGAATAGATATTTTAAAAAATGGTTTAAAAAGTTTTCTGCACAAAATGCCCAATATGAATACTTTAGTTATGTGTAGTGTATTATCAAGTTTCTTTTATAGTCTTTATGGTTATTCATCAATGATTACAGTAGGAAAGTATTCTACTAATTTATATTTTGAATCAACTTGTATGGTACTTTACTTTGTGATGGTAGGTAAATATATAGAAAATATTAGTAAGGATAAAACGAGGGATGCCATAAAGAATTTAGTGACCATTACTCCTTCTAGTGCTGTTTTAAAAGTAGGACAAAAAGAAAAGGTAGTATCTATAGATGAAGTCAAAAAAGGTGATTTGTTAGTGTGCAGAGCTGGAGAGAAGATTGCTGTAGATGGTATTGTTGAAAATGGAAAAACTTATGTTGATGAGAGCTTTATAACAGGAGAGAGTGCACCTGTTGTAAAAACTGCTTTTAGTAAGGTGATTGCAGGATCTATTAATTATGATGGATATATAGAGTATAGGGCGGAACGAGTGGGAAAAGATTCGACGATTTCTGAAATTGTGAGGCTCGTTATCGATGCTACAAATGCCAAAAGTAAGATTCAAAAATTAGCCGATAAATTGAGTGGTTATTTTGTGCCCTTTATCTTTTTTCTTGCCATACTTACATTTATAATTCAACTGCTTTTGAAAAGTTCGTTTGAACAGGCTCTTATTCATATGATTACTACTCTTGTAGTTGCCTGCCCTTGTGCTTTGGGACTTGCTGTTCCTTTGGTTGTCGTAGTAAGTAACGGACTTTGTGCTAAAAGAGGTCTTTTTCTAAGGAATGGGGATGTTTTGGAAAAGGCCAGAAATATTGATACTGTTGTATTTGACAAGACGGGTACTTTAACGTTTGGCAAATTAAATGTATTTCATATTTTTAATTATTCTAAATATGAAAATGTTGATTTAATAAATATAGTTTCGAATCTGGAGAAATATTCTTCACATCCTATTAGTAGTGCTTTTAAGATTCATAAAGGGTTAAAGGTAGAAAACTTTAAAACATTGAATGGTATTGGTATTTATGGTGAAATAAATGGTAAAAAATATTATTTGGGTAATGATAAAGTATTATCAAAATTGAAAATCAAAGAAAGACATCTCTCTGATTACACGTATTTAGTAGAAAATTGTTGTAGTATTATTTATATACTAGAAGATAGCCAGCTTATTGCTCTTATAGGAGTGAGAGATGTAGTAAGGGGAGATTTGTCCCCTGTGGTTAGAGAATTTAAGAAAAATAATATTGAGGTAGTTATGTTAACGGGAGATAATAAGAAGGCTGCAAGTCTAATTGCAAAGGAGTTAGGAATTACTCAGATAATGACGGATGCTTTGCCCCAAGAAAAGGCAGATTATATCAAAACTTTGATAAATAAAAGGAAAAAGGTTATAATGGTGGGAGATGGGATTAATGATGCGTTATCTCTAGTATGTTCCACTATTGGAATTAGTATTAATGATGGCACTGATATAGCAATGGATTCTGCCGATGTTATTTTAATGAATAATGATATGAAAAATATTTTAGATTTAATTAAAATAAGTAAGCATGCCTATCGTGTAATAAAACAAAATTTATTTTGGGCATTTTTCTATAATATTTGTATGATTCCTATTGCTATGGGATTATTTGATAAATTAGGGATAGTTATGACACCTATGTTTGGTAGTGTAGCTATGATTTTTAGTAGTCTAACAGTGGTATTAAATTCGTTAAGACTTGGGAGGATGATAGAATGAAAACAGAATTAGAAATTGACGGATTAAAATGCGAAGGATGTATTAATAGAATTAAAAATGTCTTATCAGAAATAAAAGGGATTACTTCTTATCAGATATCGTTAGAAGATAAAACTTTACGCTTAGAGGCGAAAAAAGAAAAAGTTTTAAAAGAAGTGATAGAGAAAATAAATAATTTAGGATTCATTGTTAAATAGTGGTAGGAAAGTAGCATGATACTAAATGTTAGTGGCAGAACAGATATTGTGGCCTTTTACTGTGATTGGTTTAAAAAGCGTTACCAAGAAGGATTTGTAGATGTTAGAAATCCTTTTAATAGAAAACTTGTAAGTCGGATATACTTTGAGGATGTGGATGCTATTTTGTTTTGTACCAAAAACCCCCTTCCTATATTAGATTTTTTAGATGAAATTCATAAGCCAATCATTTTTCAGGTGACTCTAACACCTTATAAAAAGGATATAGAACCTAATGTATTAGATAAAAGTAGTATAATTGAAGCGATTAAAAGGCTCTCATCAATTGTGGGATGTGAAAATCTATATATTCGCTATGATCCTATTTTTTTAAGTAAATACTATAATATAGAGTATCATTGTAAAGCGTTTGAAAGACTTTGTAGCTTATTAGATGGATATGTTACAAAAATAATTATTTCCTTTATTGATGACTATAAAAATGTACGTAAGCATAAAGAGGTATTACAACTTAGAGAATTTAGAGAAGCAGACTATGAAAAAATAGGGAAGAGTTTTAGTACTAGTGCTAAGGTACATCATATGAGTGTGCAAACTTGTTTTGAAGAAAGAGATTTAGTAGAATTTGGGTTTATAAAAGGAGAATGTCTTTCTAAGGAGATGGCACTCTTACTGACTGGTAAGAAATATAGAAAGTGGACTGCTAGAAAAGGCGGGAAATGTAGTTGTGTTCAGATGGTAGATATTGGTTACTATAATTCTTGTAATCACTTGTGCAAATATTGTTATGCTAATTATGATGAGACAAAAATAAAAGATAATATGCTAAGGCATGATCCCTCCTCATCGCTTTTAATTGGTACTTTAGAAGCAGATGATGTTATAAAAAGGCGAAAAAACTAGAAAAATTTACATTGATATATTTTAATTAGATATAATAATTAAAAGGCATAGAAAAAGTTTTTTTACTATTTGAACAAGTAAATATAATAATAGGCGTCAATTATTTATGTAAAAATGAAAAAAAGTATTTTCTTTTTGAATTTTAGATGCTATAATAATACTATCATAGCGAAAATAGTGAAAGGATCTATTTTATGAAACATAAAAGAATGAAAAAGGGTGGAGTAAATATGAACGAAGAGTTAAATGATATCATTGAATCAGTAGAAGAAATGTCAGCAGTAGATGCCATTGATAAAATAAAAGATGAGTTTTATGATTATCAACAAGATGATGTGGATGATGATTTGGATGATACACTAGACATCTCATCCTCTGATGAAAATATGGAAGACTCTACTTTAAGATTAGAAGATGATGAAATAGAATTAGAGGATGAACAAACGAATAATACAGATGTAGAAGAACTATCTAATGATGAGGAGTTTTTAGATACTGATGAGGAAGAAAAAGACTCTACTTTTGATGATTTGTTTGATAACTTATACAATGACGTAGAGGGTGCTAATAGTTTGATTACAGAACTAGTAGAACGTAAAAAGTCAATTAATAATAATGAAGTTTTGTTATCTAAGCTGAAGGAAAAAATGGAAAAAGAAAAAAATGAATTTGATAAATATGTAGAGGATCAGAAAAAGGCTCTTCAATCAGAAAGAGAACAATTAGATGAATATGTAAAAACACAAAAGAGTAGAATCCAAAGAGAAAAAGAGAAATTTAATGCCAATATGGATGCTACAAGAACGGAAATCAATCTTGCTGAGCAATCACTAGAGGAAGAAAAGAAACGTTTCGCCTCTGAAAAAACTCAATTTGAAAAATATAAACAATTAGAAGAAGAAAAACTTAAAAATGAGAAAATTAAATTAGATCAAGAAAAAGAATATTTTGAGAAAGAGAAAATTGTATCAGAAGAAAGTATAAAATCTTCTCAAAAGGAATTTGAAACTCAAAAACAACAATTTGAAAAATATAAGAAAATAGAAGAAAAGAAATTGGAACTAAGAAATCGCAACCTATCTCAAAGTTGCACTAGATTTAAAGAGTTGGTATCACAATTTAATTCTGGATTTTCACAATTACCTGCTGGAGAAGAAGAAGACGAATAAAAAAATTTTAAAAAGCAATTTTATTGCTTTTTTTCTATGTACCTTTTCGAAAGAAAAAACGTAGGATATAATGAATAAATAAATTTTATTTATTGTTATAAAGAGGTGTTTATATGTTATCGATTGCAACGATTAATGTACAAAATAAATATAAAATCAAAAATTATAATGGGACAAATCACGGTGATAATCATATTCAAATGTTATTAGATTTAATAAATAAGTATCATATAGAAATTCTTGGACTACAAGAAGTAAATTATAAATATAAAGAGCAACTAGAGAAAAAATTGGGAGGAAGTTTTACCTATTATGGGAAGTTTCGTTATCCTTTAAATTGTATTACTAAAAATATATATCCTTTTTCTGTTTTTAATGAAAGTGTACCTATTATAACAAATCAAGAAGTTTTAGATAAGGAAACACAAGTTCTCCCTTGGATTTCCTCATATGTTCCGCGAATCGTTACAATTATGAAAATAAAGACGAAGGAAGTAGGGACAATTGTGGTATTAAATACCCACCTGGATTACTTAAAAAATGGCACAAAAGTGAAACAATTAAAAAAATTATTGAATATTATTCAAAAAATTTCTTGGCCAATTATTTTAATGGGGGATTTTAATATGACAGTAAAAAATAAAGATTTCTTAAGTTTTATAGATACTTTAAAAGATCTAAATATAAAACATGTAGATATAAATGAAGCCACTTTTAAATACTCAAAAACCCCTAGGGCAATTGATCATATATTTTTATCTAACTGTTTTAACGTAGAGAAAGTACTGCTGGATAAAAATCCTGCGTATTTAACTTTTAGTGATCACTATCCCGTTATTCTAAAATTATCCTTGGGTTTTGATAGAAAATAGAGTATAATAAAAGCAGGTGATGTAAATGCGAACAATAAAAAAATCAGAAAGTGAGATTGATGCAATTAAGATTGTAAATCAAATTAGAGCACTAGGTATTGACATGATAGATGAAGCGAAAAGTGGGCATCCAGGAATTGTATTAGGGGCAGCACCTATTATGTATACTCTTTATGCACATCATTTACGATTTGATATTGAACATCCTGATTGGTTTATGCGTGATCGTTTTATAATGTCAGCAGGCCATGGATCAGCCTTGCTTTATAGTACTCTACATATGGCGGGCTATCATATTGATGTAGAGGATTTAAAACAATTTCGAAAGTTAGATTCTATGACACCAGGACATCCAGAGTATGGAAAAACACCAGGTGTTGATATGACAACAGGACCTTTGGGGCAAGGCTTTGCCACCGCTGTAGGAATGGCTATGGCAGAAGCTCATTTACGTTCTACTTTTAATATTCGTCGTAAGGAAATTATTGATTTTAATACTTATGTGTTATGTGGAGACGGCGACTTGATGGAGGGAGTTTCTTATGAGGCTGCTAGTCTTGCAGGAACATTAAAATTAAATAAACTTATTGTTTTATATGACTCTAACCGTATTTCTCTAGATGGTGATACTTCTCTTGCCTTTACCGAAAATGTGATAGAACGATTTAATGCATTAGGATGGAATACAATTCAGGTTTTAGATGGTGAAGATATTGATGCCATTGATAAGGCTATAAGGGCAGCTAAAGTAAGCGATCGTCCTACACTAATTGAAGTTAAAACTACAATTGGAAAATTTTCCAGTCTTGAAAATACGAATCAAGTACATGGTAAGCCTCTTACAAGAGAAGATATTTCTAATATTAAAGCAAAAATGGGATTACGTGATATTCCTTTTGCTGTCTCTTCCGATACCATTGAGGATTTGCAAATGTTAATTAGTAATCGGAATAAAACTTTATATAAGGATTATTTAAAGCAATTTGACCTATTAGATGATGATTTAAAGGAAAAATTAAAATCCTTTATTGATGGTAATAGGGAATTTGAAATAAAAAACTTTACTTATCAATATATAGATGGAGAAAGAGAAGCATTACGTGATTCTTCTTATAAAACCTTGAATGCTTTTGCTCAAAATAGCGATTTTCTATTTGGTGGTTCTGCAGATTTATTTTCTACTTGTAAGAACTATTTAGATCAAGCAGGGGATTTTTCTAGTAGTAATTATGCAGGAAAAAATATTTATTTTGGAGTTCGTGAGCATGCTATGGGTTGTATTTTAAATGGACTTGCTTTAGTTGGTTATCGTGCTTATGGTTCTACATTTTTTAGCTTTTCTGACTACTTAAAGCCTGCCATTCGTATGTCTGCTTTAATGAATTTAGGAGTTATTTATATATTTACGCATGATTCTATTTCTGTAGGGGAAGATGGACCTACACACCAGGCAGTAGAACAATTAGCGAGTCTTAGGGCTACTCCTAACTTGGAAGTGTTTCGACCAGCAGATGCCAACGAGGTTATAGGAAGCTATAAAGTGATTTTAGAGAAAGTAACAGGACCTGCTGCCATTGTATTGTCTAGAAATAAAGTACCGATTTTAAATTCTACAAATATTAATGAAGTAGCAAAGGGGGCTTATGTTGTTCGAAGAGAAGTCCTAAATTTAAATGGTATTATTATTGCTACAGGAGAAGAAGTCCATCTTGCGTTAGAGGTGGTAGATCGGCTTTATAGTAAAGGATTTGATCTTAGAGTAGTATCTATGCCAAATCTTGGTCGATTTTTGGCAATGGAAGAAGAATACCGAGAAGAAATTTTACCAGTAGGTATTAGAAAGGTTGTCATTGAAAGGGCATCCTCTCATTCTTGGAATAAATTAATTTTTAATGATAAATATATTTTATCACAAGATAAGTTTGGTAGTTCTGGCAGTAAGGAAGAGTTAGATCAAAAATATGGTTTTGATATTGATAGCCTAGAAGAGAAAATAGAAAATTTATTAAAATAAGAAAATTCGACATAAAAGGACTTTCGTAATTGTTATCTTAATGTTAGGTGATAATATGAGAGTCTTTTATATTTTTGATATGAAACCTGAGTTTAGAAAGCTTTATAAAAATAATGAGTCTGTTTTATATGGGATGCTAAGGCAGATTTATTACTTAAATCATGATAATGTTACTTATGGTTATAATTTATTTCAGCAGCTTACTAATCGCATTGATAAAGAAAAAATAGATTATATGCTCTTTTTAAAAATGCATCAAGATATTCCTTATAGTAAAAGAGATGGAAAGCATCGCATTAATAATCTATATAAAGATGAAGTAAGTATTTTGGAAGTGAGGCATTGCTATATTAAAATTGAGGCAGAACAGCCGTTCAGCTCATTTTTCAAGGCTCTTTCTATGATTAGTAAAAATTTCTTTGTCTGTGATTTTGAATTGCAAGATTATTTTTTTATCCAATCAGATGATACTTTAAAGGAAGGGAATTCTATAGAATATAGTAATGCATATAATATAGTAGGAATATAGATCAAATAGTATGATATCAAATAGAATATACCTATTTGCGATATAATAAAATACTTGTATAAATAAGACAATTTTAGTAGAATAATATTAAGGAGATGAAAATATGTTACAAGATATTCTACAAGTATTAATGGGACTTATTATTGGGCTTGTCATTGGTTTTTTTGGGGCTAGAGCATTTATGAAGAAATATTTAAAGAAAAATCCTCCCATTAACCGTGAAATGATTAAGGCCTTAATGATGCAAATGGGAAGAAAACCAAATGAAAAACAGATTAATCAAATGATGAAATCGATGGAAAAGTATATGTAAATTTTTCTGATGTTTTTTCAAAAATATAGTTAGAGTAGGAGTGGGACTCCTGCTTTTCTTTTTGACAATTTTTATGATATACTAAAAGAGAAATGGTGATGAATAGAGGGATTTTTAGATGAAAAATTTTAAGGAGAAGCTATCTTTGGTACCAACGAAACCAGGTAGTTATCAGATGAAAAACAAAGATGGTATTATCATTTATGTTGGAAAAGCAAAAAATTTAAAAAATAGATTAAAAAGTTATTTCACAGGTACTGTTACTGGTAAGACGAGAATGTTGGTAGAAGATATTGATGATTTTGAATATATTGTGACATCTTCCGAATTAGAATCTTTGATATTAGAAATTACGTTAATCAAAAAATATAATCCTAAATATAATATTTTATTAAAAGATGATAAAACTTATCCCTATATTGAGTTTACAAAAGAAAAATATCCTAGGCTTCGTGTTGTTAGGAATGTCAAAAGAAAAAGAAACATTAATTATTTGTATGGTCCTTATCCTAATGTAACTGCAGCAAGGAAAACAGTTAATATGATAAATAGACTTTATCCTCTAAGAAAATGTGAGCATTTAAAAAAAGAATTGTGTCTTTATTATCATATCCATGAGTGTTTAGGGTACTGTCAAAAAGATATAAGCGAAGAAGATATTGAGAAGATGAAACGAGAAATCATTACATTCTTAAAAGGAGATAGTACTTTTATTAAAGACAAAATTCAAAAGGAAATGATGCGCGCTAGTGATATGATGAATTATGAGCGAGCATTTGAATTAAAGACAATGCTTGATGATATTGATATTACGTTACGTAAACAGAAAATTGATTTAAACGATAACTATAATTTTGATCTTTTCAATTATTATCAAGATAAAAATTATCTCTCTATTCAAGTGTTCTTTGTTCGTGATGGTTTACTAGTTGGCCGTGATAAAGATATTATTAGCAGTGATTTGGATGTTAGAGAACAATTGATGGAGTATATTTTAACTTTTTATGATAAAAAAAGTTTACTTCCAAAGGAAATATTAGTGCCTGAAGGAGTTGATAGTGACCTTTTAAGCAATTATTTAAATATTAAGGTTCACACTCCCTATCGGGGAAAACTGAGAAAACTATTGGATTTAGCTTTAGAGAATGCAAAAGAGAAACTATCAGAAGAGGAGGAGACTCTAAAGAAAAATGACGATTTGCGAATGGAGGCTATTGAAGAGTTAAAAGAACTATTAGGTATCGCAAGTGTATCTCGGATGGAAGCGTTCGATAACTCTCACTTGTTTGGTACCTTTTATGTCGGTGGTATGGTTGTGTATGATGATTTTTTACCATTAAAGGATGAATATCGAAAATTTAAAATTTCTGCCGATGTTAATGACGACTTAGGTGCCATGAGGGAAGTTTTATACAGAAGATATTATAAAGTATTAATGGAAAACCTACAAAAACCAGACTTGATTGTAATGGATGGTGGAATTACGCAAGTAAATGTTGCCAAAGATATTATTCATTCTTTAGGGCTTGATATCAAAATCGTTGGGCTGGTAAAAGATAAAAAGCATAAAACGAATAGTATTATTGATGAAAATGGAAGTCTCTTACCTGTTAAAGCAGATAGTAATTTATTTTTGTTTTTTAGTAGAATACAAGAAGAAGTTCATCGTTATGCCATTAATTATCATCGGAATATTAAGGCTAAAGGTGCTCTTTCTTCCGTATTGGACGTAGTACCAGGGATTGGTGAAGTACGAAAAAAAGAATTATTAAAAAAGTTTTCTTCTTTGAAGAGAATGAAGGAAGCAAGTGTAGAGGAGTTAGGTGAAGTATTATCGCGAGATGTTGCTGAAAGTTTATATCAGTATTTACAAAATTTATAGTATAATAGAGTTTAGGAAAGGTGAAAGTATGAGAAGAGATAAAAATGGGTTTACATTAGTAGAGCTTCTTGCTGTCATTACGCTTTTGGGAATATTATCGGCAGTGGCAGTAAGTAGTGTTACGCAGTATGCGGAAAGTGCTAGAAAACAAGATTTTGAAATTTTAGAGAAAAATATGAAGACTGCTATTAATAATTACTTTATTGATCATTCTGCCAATATTCCCGCTATTGGTTCTAGTGCCACAGTCACTGCTAGAACTTTAGTTGATGAGGGATACTTAACATCTATGACAGATCCAGATAGAAATGCCAGTCAGTGTGATTTGAATAGAAGTAAAGTGGTTATTACACGTAGTGGAGCGCAGGCAGATTTTAATATGAAATTAAATTATAAAATTTGTGTAGTATGTTCTAAAAGGTGTTCGAAAGGTTGTTAAGGAGGAAGTCGTAGTGGGGAAAATACAGTTGATGAGTGAGGTGCTCGCTAATAAAATTGCTGCTGGAGAAGTAGTAGAAAAGACGATGAATGTCGTTAAGGAGCTAGTAGAAAATAGTATTGATGCCCAAAGTAGGGCTATTAAAATTGAATTAAAAGATTCAGGTGTGAAGGAAATCCGCGTATCAGATGATGGCCTTGGTATGGATGAAAATGATGCAATGCTTGCTTTTTCTAGGCATGCTACTAGCAAACTTTTGGATGTAGAGGATTTATTTAATATTGAATCATTGGGATTTCGTGGAGAGGCCTTGCCGTCAATTGCATCCGTTTCGCATGTTGTTTTGAAAACCTCTAATGGCAAGATTGGTACTATCGTTGAAATTGATGGTGGGAAAATAGACAAAGTAGAACGAGGGGATTTACAAAAGGGAACTGTTATTACAGTTTCGGATTTATTTTATAATACCCCTGTTAGGCTAAAATATTTAAGAAATTTATATATAGAACTTGCTAATATCGTAGAATATTTAGACAAAATGGCCTTATCATATCCTGATATTAAATTTACATTAATAAATAATGATAAAGTTTTGCTGGAAACAGATGGTAGTGGTGACTTATTAAAAGTAATTTACCAAATTTATGGAGCAGAGGTTGCTAAGAAGATGGTGGAAGTAGAATGTAGTAATGACGATTATGCTGTAAGTGGGTATATTTCTTATCCAGAGATGTATAAGTCTAATCGAAATGCAATTACTACACTAGTTAATAATCGTGTTATTCGTAATAATGAATTAAATAAGATGATTATTGAAGCTTATCACACTTATATTCCCAAAGATAAATTTCCTATTATTGTCCTAAATATTTCAGTAGACCCTATCTTGATTGATATTAATATTCATCCAACGAAGATGGATATTAAGTTTTCTAAAATGAATGAATTAAAGTCTCTAGTAGAAGAAATGATACAAAGGCGCCTACAAAAGTTGCTTTTGATTCCTAAGGCTTCTGTTCGTACTGCTTCTAGTGTTAGGGAAGTAGAAAAGCCACTAATTACAGCGTCCTTTAAAGAAGATATTGCACCACAAGAGATTTCATATGAAGAAGTAAAATTAGATTTACAGGAGATTCGTGAGGAAAGTGATAGTTATCAAGAAACAATAGAGGAAAGTGAGCCCCGTATTAAAAAAATGATTCCGAAAGGAATTGTACATATGACTTATATTATTGCTGAAAATGAGGATGGTATGTATATCATTGATCAGCATGCAGCGGCAGAAAGAATTAATTATGAAAAGTATTTAAAAGCAATGAGTCAAGATGAAAAAGAAGTAATTTCTCCTTTAATTCCTATCTCTATTGATATGACCCCTAATGATTATATTATTGTAAGGCAACATTTAGATTTATTAGAACGATTTGGGATTGTTATGGAAGAGTTTGGTTCCAATACCTTTATTGTACGTACACATCCTATTTGGTTTAGAGAAGGGTATGAAAAAGAATCCTTGATGAAAATTTTAGAATTAGTTGCTACAAAAGAGGATTTTTCAAAAGAAAAATTTATTGAAAAAACTGCTATTACACTTGCTTGTAGAATGTCTATTAAAGCAAATGACTATATTAATTTAGATGAAATGGAATATTTATTAGATACATTAAGAAAGTGTGAGAATCCATTTACTTGTCCTCATGGAAGACCGACGATTATAACTTATACAAAGTATGATCTTGAAAAAATGTTTAAAAGATCTATGGATTAAATTTAAGAAAAACGGTTGCGTTTTTTTCTTTTTTTTGTAAGATTAAGTATATAATATGATAGTGAAGTAGGGGAGAAAATATTATTGTAATTGGTATGAGTTCTCGTATAACGCTTCATTTTGTGATAGGTGTTATTTAATAAAATTTAATTGTGCTAGAACGGCTAAGCTTTTCCATTCTTCTTTTATATTTATTTTAAAGCATATAAATAAAATTTAGAGATGTTTTACTACTAATTTGCTACTTTTGAAGAAAAAAATAAAGAAAAAAATTTTGAAAATATAGGTATGTACTGTTCCAAATAAACGCTTAAATTTGGTATAATCATATTGAGGTATTAATATGGATTATAAAATGATTTTTACTGAAAATGGTTTAATAAATATCGATAAATTTTTTACTTATATGCAAAATAATTTTGAGTATGGCTGGATTGACAAGGATGGAAATAAACACTATGGAATTAATGATGCTCAAACTTATAGTTTACAATCGCCTAGCGAATTATTAAAAAGTCATATGGGAATTTGTTGGGATATGACAGAGTTATATAGATGTTTTTTTGAAAATATGACTTCTTTAAAATATGAAACTTATTATCTATTTTATGATGATACTAAAGGTTGTCCAAGCCATTCTATTTTAGTATTTTATGATAACAATAAAGTATATTGGTTTGAACCTATGTTTAATGATAAAAATTGTTTTTATAGTGGTATACATGAATATGATAATATTATTAGATTGTTGGAAGATTTCAAAAATATTTTTACTAAAAATGCAGTGATTAATGGATTGATTCCTTTTGATTATAACCTATCTAATATTCAAATATATAAATACACTGCCCCTCAAGAGCATATTAATGGTTATGAAATGCGAAATCACATAAACAATAGTGAGGTTATAAATATCAAATAGAGAAAAATAGTATAGTATTCTTTTAATTTTAAATAATGCTATATGCTTCTTGTTACATAATAAGGGTAATACTGAACCTTATTATGGCGAAGATTTTAGTGACTACGCCGCTAGGCTTGCTTTTATAAATAAAGGATATAACGATATTTAAGAACTTATAAAAGGATAGTCAAAAATTATATAACTTTTAAATCTAAAATATTAGTTTTCCATCACGATTCCTTTATTTTAAATAATATATGAATTATTTAATATCTATTTTGCTACTAATTTACTACTTTTTATAGAAGTTTTAAATTCTTCAAGGAATTTTTTAAATCTTAAAGAAAATACTTGCTAGTAAACCATTTTTAATGCTATAATGAATATGTCAAGGAAACTTGCATAAAATAAAAAAAGGAATACCTAGTTTTGAAGAGTTAGGTACTATTCCAATTTCAATTGATTTAGTACCGACTTATACAGTTGGTACTATTTTTATTAATATGACTAAAATCACAATAATAAGGAGTATTATGATATTCATTAGAGTTTTCTCTGATTTTCTCATAATTTCACCTCCTTTCACTTTTAAAAAAGTAAAGGAGAATAGTACCTAAACTAACTAAATATTCCTAAATTAATTATACCAAACATTTGTTCTCTAGACAATGATTTTATTACAAATTAACAATAAATATTAAAATGCAAAATATATAATAATAACAGTGGGTTTAAGCAATAGGAGATAAGAAATGGAAATATTTGTTGGGTGTAGTAGTTCGGAAGATGTTGACTCAATATATTTAGAATCAGCAAGAGAATTAGGAAAAATAATTGCTGAAAATGGACACACTCTAGTTTTTGATTCCTCTGATAAGGGAATGATGGGAGAATTATATAGAGGTGTAAAAGAAAATGGAGGAAAAGTTATATCAGTTTTTCCAAATAATTGAGACATAGACTGCAACTGACCAATTAAAATATTTAGTTAATAATGGGGATATTACTATTATTACGCCTGGTAGTTATAGAGCTTTAGCTGAATTAGCTACATCTATTCAAAATAAAAAATTAGGGGAGCATAGTAAACCCATATTTATAATAAATATAAACGGCTATTTTGATAATCTATTAAAGATTTTTGAAAAATTTTATAGTGATAAATTTGATTTGTGTGATAGAAATAAACTATATACAGTTTTAGATAAAACAGTAAAAATACTAGATTACCTGCATAACGTGTAAAAATTTTTTAAATATTATATTGAAGTGGCTACGCCACTAGTCTCACCTACAAGACTATACTTCGATACTGTGACATTGCATAGTATTTTTTAATATTTTAAATTAATAATTTAAAAACTTTCTGAATTTTACTACCAATTTACTACTTTTGAAAGCAAAAATATGAGAAATTATAAAAATATATGTGAATACCTTCCAAAAATAAAAATGCCGTAAATACTTATAAATAAAGGATATATTGACATTTAAGAACTTATAAAAAGATAGTCAAAAAATTATATAACTTTTTATAAAAAAATTATGTTATAATCTACTAATGAAAGAGGTAGTAACATGAAGGTTGGAATATTGACTTTGGGCTGTAAGGTGAATGCTTATGAGTCGGAATTTGTGATAAGTAAATTAAAAGACGCTGGTTATGAAATAAAAGATTTTAATGATGTATGTGATATTTATATTATCAATACTTGTACTGTTACCAATACGAGTGATATTAAAAGTAGAAAAATGATTCGTCAAGCAATTCGAAAGAATAAAGATGCTTGCGTTATTGCTATGGGATGTTTTATTGAGGCAAATCATGATTTTAAAATGGATGGACTAGATATTGTTATTGGAAATAAGGACAAAAGTAAAATTGTGGAAATCATAGAAGAATATTTTCAAAAAAAGAAAGAAATCCGCAAACTTTATGAAGAAGAGTATTGTAAATTTGAAGATATGGATATTAACGAGTTTTCAGGTAGAACGCGAGCTTTTGTAAAGATTCAAGATGGTTGTGAAAATTTTTGTAGTTATTGTATTATTCCCTATGTTAGAGGAAAATGCCGTAGTAAAGAAAAAGATAAAGTGTTAAAAGAGATAACCTCTCTTGTGCAAAGTGGTTATCAAGAAATTGTTCTTACTGGTATTCACACAGGAAATTATGGAGTAGATTTAGATATTAATTTTGCCTCTCTTTTAAGAGAAATATGTAAAGTTCCCAATCTAAAAAGACTTCGTATCTCATCCATTGAAATTACAGAGTTAACAGATGAAGTTTTAGATGTACTACAAAAAAATCCAGTTATTGTAGACCATTTGCATATCCCACTGCAGGCGGGAAGTGATGAAGTATTAAAGATTATGAAAAGAAAATATAATCTTTCCTATTTTGAAGATAAGCTAATAAAAATTCGTAAAATTCGTCCGCATATTTCTATTACGACAGACGTTATTGTAGGACATCCAGGAGAGAATGACGTTTTGTTTCATGAGACAGAAAAGATCTGTAGAAAGTTTGCGTTTTCCAAAATTCATGTTTTTCCCTATTCTGTTCGAAAAGGAACACCATCTTCTTCTATGAAACAGGTTGATGGCCTTGAAAAAAAGAAAAGGGCGCAAGCCTTATTGCAATTATCCCATCAATTAGAAGAGGAATATTTTGAGAAGTTTGTAGGACAAGAAGTAGATGTTTTGATTGAAGTTTGTGAGGACGGGAAAAGTTTTGGTCATACATCTAACTATTTGCCAGTAAAAATAGAAAAGGAAATTCCTCATAATACTTTCTATAAAGCGGAAATTACAGGGATTTCTTATCCATATTGCATTGGAAAATAGGTTGGATATTGCTAGATATTTAGTATAATAAAAATAAGGATGTGTTGTAGATGGAGAATTATATTAAAGGTCAATATCGAAAAAGTATATTTCAAAGCGATTCTGGTTATATTATTGGTATCTTTAAAGTTAGAGATACCAATATAAAAGAATTAGAAGTTTATTTGGATAGAACTATTACATTTACAGGCTATTTTCATGAACTCAATGATATGGATACTTATCTTTTTTATGGTGAGTTGACCCGCCATGAAAAATATGGAGAGCAATTTCAAGTTAGTAGCTATGAAAGGGTTGTTCCAGAGGAGAAAGATGCTATCGTTGAGTTTTTGACAAGTAGTGTATTTAAAGGAATTGGAGAGAAGAAAGCTAAAAGGATTGTAGATACGCTAGGAAAAGATACTTTGCAAGTAATTTTGGAAAATCCTAGTAATTTAGTATTGATTCCGACTGTTACTGAAAAAAATGCTCAAATGCTACATACACAACTAAAAGAATATGAGTCAAGCTATGAGACTATCATTGCTTTAGGAGAATATGGCTTTTCTCCTAAAGATAGTATGCTTATTTATAATTATTATAAGGAAAAGACGATGGAGATAGTAAGCACTAATGTCTATGAACTTATTGAGAAAATAAATAGTCTAACATTCAAAAAAATTGATGCTGTTGCTCTTAAGAATGATATTTTAAAAGATGATGATAGAAGGGTATCTTCTGCTATTTGTTATATGATGCAAGAGTTGAGTGATACTATTGGCCATTGCTATTTTTTTGAGCAGGAACTATTTTCGTTTTTGCCACGGATTTTGGGTATTTCCATTGAAAAGGAAAAGTTTGATCAAGTTATCAAACAATTAATTTGCAATATGAAAATTGTTGTTAAGGAAGATAGATATTATTTACAAGAAATGTATGATGCAGAATGTTTTATTGTCAATAGATTCAAAATGTTAAGTCACGAAAAAGATGAAAAAATGCCATCTCAAAATGAAATAGAAAGCTTAGAAAAGCTTTTTGGACTTTCTTATAATGGGGACCAAAAACAGGCAATTATTGATAGTTATCTTAAGAAGTTTTTAATTATTACAGGAGGACCTGGAACGGGAAAAACAACGATTATGAAGGCAATCGTAGAACTTTATCGAAATATGAAAAAATATAGCTATGATGAATTGCGTGCCAAAATAGCACTTCTTGCCCCAACGGGACGTGCTGCGAAACGAATGAGTGAGGCAACCTTTTTACCAGCATCTACTATACATCGTTTTTTAAAATGGAATAAAGAAACTGATAAGTTTCAAGTAAATGAGTATAATAAAAGTAGCGTAGAGTTTGTTATCATAGATGAAGCAAGTATGATAGATACGTATTTGATGGCTAATTTATTAAGAGGGTTAAGTGCTCGTACTAAAATAATTTTAGTAGGTGATTATGATCAACTTCCAAGTGTGGGTCCTGGACAAGTGCTATCCGATTTGATTCAAAGTAAAGTATTAAATGTGAGTTACTTAAATGAACTTTATCGTCAAGGAAAAGATTCTAATATTATTTTATTAGCTCATGATATTAAAAATGGTAAAATATGTGAAGATATTTTTAACAAAGAAGAAGATTTAACATTTATTAAATGCGCAAATAATGAAGTAATTAATTGTATAAAGGAAATTTCTACTGCCTATGTAGATTATTCTCATAAACAGTTTCAAATTTTAGCACCTATGTATAAGACAGTTAATGGAATTGATAGAATCAATCAAGAGTTGCAAGATATTTTTAACAACAAAATAGCTTCTAAAAAAGAGGTGATGGTAGGAGACACTCTTTATCGTGAGAAGGATAAGGTGATAGAACTTACGAATATGCCTGAGGAAAATATTTATAATGGGGATATTGGGGTTATTAGTAAAATTTCAACTGGTTCTAAAAAAGAAATTCATATTAACTATGATGGGAATGTTGTTAAATATACAGCATCAAATTTTCAAAAATTTAAACCAGCTTATGCGATTAGTATTCATAAGGCACAGGGAAGTGAGTTTGATGTTGTTGTGATTCCTATTGTTAAAAATTTTAATAAAATGCTCTATCGCAAATTGATTTATACTGGAGTTACGAGATGTAAGAAAAAACTTTATTTAGTAGGCGATATGGATGCTTTTAAGATGGCTGTTTCTAATATTGATTCCAATCTACGCCGTAGTAGTATTAAAGATTTTTTAATTGCAGGTATAAAATAGATATTTTTTTCCATAATAAGGATAGAGGTGAAAATATGAATAAAGCAATGAAAAGAACACTTGGAGTCATGGCAGCAGCAGGAGTAGGTTATGGAGCTTTTCTAATGTATAAAAAACAAAATCCTCATGCTATGAGCGATCTTAAGAAAGCGACAAAAGAGACTTTGAGAAAAACTGCTGATATGTTGGATGACACTGCATTAGGAATGTAGAAATGGTCATTTTCTATTAAAAAAATCTACTCGACTTTTTCGGGTAGATTTTTGCTTTATTTTTTATCACAACTCATGATTACTTTTGCTAAAATATTTACTGCGATTTGTTCTGTTTTTCTGTTTTGATCATAGGTGGGATTAAATTCTAATAAATCAAAGGAAGTTACTTTTTCAATGTTTTTTAAAATACAGTCTACTGTAATAATTGCATCTTCTGCAGAGATTCCATTATTTCCAAGAAGAGAAATTCCTGGAGCAACATCTGGGGCTAAGAGACTTAAATCAAAACTGATATGTACGCCATTTGTTTTTTCAGAGGCAATTAAAAATGCTTGGTTGATAATATTTTCAATTCCAGAGGTTTTTATATCATCTAATGTAAAAACAGTAACGCCAGAGTATTTTAAATTATCTCTTTGTTTAGGAGAAATATCACTAGCACCTATAATTACAGTATTTCTACTTAATACTGAGTTTCCACTATGATAAATTCTTAAATCTTGACATTTATACCCATTAACCGCCGCTAAAGATAAATTATGTATATTACCATCAGGTGTAGTTTCAAGTGTGTCATAGTTAGAGCGTCCACTAAACCAGATTAGACCAATATTTTCGTGCTTCTTTGCACTAGCTAGTATAGAGGCAACAGCAATAGATGAGTCCCCACCAATAGTGATAGGAAAGTATCCATCTTCTAAGTACTGTAATTCAATATCATAAAGATTCTTATTAAACTTAACAATTTCAATATCATTCTTTCTTTTATCGGCAAGACTTCTACTTTTAATAATAGAGGGGTCTTGTTCTATTATTACACTTTCTTTTTCATAAAAGCTTGTTAAATCAGTAATAAGTCTTCTAGGACCTAATTTAGCACCATCTACGTGAACTCCTAAGTCACTCCCAGCACCAATTAAAATTGTTTTCATTTACATCACCGCTTTAATTTTATCTTAAATATAGAAATAGTACAATGAACTTTTTAAAAATTTGTATACTTTTAGAAGAAGAAGGAGGGATATTTAGATTTTAAAGTGCAATAGTTGACTTTTTTTGACATATACTTTGAATAGGTGAGTATATGTTTTTTAATTTATTGGAACTTCTAAGATCTATTTTTATTACAGGATCTTATTCGAATCAAGTATTTCCAGATCCTCTTTCTAAGGAAGAAGAAGAAAAGGAAATTGAGGCGATGCGACTGGGAGATGTTGGAGCAAGAAATCGTTTGATCGAACATAATTTGCGATTAGTGGCACATATTGTGAAAAAGTTTGACTACAAAAATATAGATCAAGATGATTTAATTAGTATTGGTACCATTGGATTAATTAAAGGAATAGATACTTTCTCAAGTAAAAAGGGTACTAAAATTACAACGTATTGTGCTCGATGTATTGAAAATGAGATACTTATGTATTTTCGTAGTAATAATAAGAATAATAAAAATGTCTCTTTAAATGAGTCTATTGGGTTTGATAAGGATGGAAACGAAATATCATTAATGGATATTTTAAAGACACCAAAACCAGATTTTTTAGAAGATATTTCTCTAAAAGATAATATTGAACTATTAAGTGAGTATATAAAAATATTAACACCCCGTGAGAAGGAAATTATTATTAGAAGATATGGACTTTTAGAAAAAGAGGAACAAACACAGAAAGTAATTGCTAAAGAAATGCATATTTCGCGTAGTTATGTCTCTAGAATAGAAAAACGTGCCTTAATGAAGATATTAAGAGAATTTATGAAACATAATAACATAAATTCTTAGCACTCTATATTGACAACTGCTAAAATGGTGATATAATGAAGTTGTCAAGAAAGGAGAGATATTATGCCTCAAGAAAAGGAAGAAAATGTTTTAGAAAAATATGGGCGCAATATTAATCAAGCAGTAAGGGCAGGTAAAATCGATCCTGTAATAGGTCGTGATGATGAAATTCGTAGTATTACTAGAATTTTGTCTAGAAAAACAAAAAACAATCCAGTATTAATTGGAGAAGCTGGTGTTGGAAAAACTGCCATAGTGGAGGGACTCGCCCTTAGAATTGAAAAAGGAGATGTACCAGAAACCTTAAAAAACAAAATAATATGGGAGCTAGATATGGCTTCTTTAGTTGCAGGTGCTAAATACCGTGGAGAATTTGAGGAGAGATTAAAAGCGGTAGTACAAAAAGTAGAAAAAAGTGATGGGGAAATTATCATGTTCATTGATGAAATCCATACCATTGTAGGTGCTGGTAATATGGAAGGAGCAATGGATACTTCTAATATTTTAAAACCACTTTTGGCTAGAGGAAGTATTCATGTTATTGGTGCTACCACTTTAAATGAATATCGTAAATATATTGAAAAGGATAGTGCTTTAGAAAGACGCTTTCAGAAAATAAAGGTTTCAGAACCCAGTGTGATTGATACTATTACAATTCTACGCGGTTTAAAAGAGAGATTTGAGATTTATCATGGCGTCTCTATTCATGATAATGCTTTAGTTGCAGCAGCAACCCTTGCTAATCGTTATATTACTGATCGATTTTTGCCAGATAAAGCCATTGATTTAGTAGATGAGGCTTGTGCAACGATTCGAGTACAGATGGCTTCAGTTCCAACAGAGTTAGATATTTTAACAAGAAAGATTATGCGTCTAGAGATAGAAAAACAGGCTTTAAAAAAAGAAAATGATGACATGTCAGAACAACGAAAGAAAAAAATTGCAGAAGAGTTAAGTAAATTAAAGGAAGAAGAACAAGAGTTTAAAAAATCTTGGGAGAGAGAAAAGAAATTTAATGATTTAGTAAATGAGAAGAAAAAGGAAATTGAAGGGGCCCGCTTTGCTTTAGAACAGGCGAAAGGTCGCTATGATTTTGAAGAAGCAGCTAAATTACAAAATGGGATTATTCCTTCTTTAGAAAAAGATTTGAAAAATTTAAAAGGACAAGATGATAGTAAGATATTAAGTGATACAGTAAGTGAAGAAGATATTACAAAAATAATTGCAAAATGGACTAATATTCCTATCCAAAAACTAATGAGTAGTGAAAAGGAAAAACTTCTTCATTTAAGTGAAAACTTAGAGAAGAGAGTAAAAGGTCAAAACAAAGCTTTACAATTAGTGAGTAATTCTATTTTACGCTCACGAAGTGGGATTAAGGATCCTAATCGACCTATAGGTTCCTTTATATTTTTAGGACCAACAGGCGTTGGAAAGACAGAAGTAGCAAGATCTCTTGCTTATGAACTTTTTGATGATGAAGCACATATGGTACGAATTGATATGAGCGAATATATGGAAAAGTTTAGTGTTTCACGATTGATTGGCTCTCCACCAGGTTATGTTGGTTATGATGAAGGTGGACAATTAACAGAGGCAATACGTAGAAATCCATATAGTATCGTATTATTTGACGAAATCGAAAAAGCACATCCAGAAGTTTTAAATTTATTATTGCAAATTTTGGATGATGGTAGAGTAACGGATTCTAATGGTAGGGTAGTTGATTTTAAAAATACGATTATTATAATGACCTCCAATCTAGGAAGTGAACATATTCTGGATGGAAATTCCTCACTTGTTAATAAGGAAATAGAAACTCATTTTCGTCCAGAGTTTATTAATCGAGTGGACGAGATTATTATTTTCAATACGTTAAGTCAGGATACAACCTATGAAATTTTAGATAAAATTATATCAGATATTGAACATCGTTTAGAGGAGAAAAAGATTCATATTGTTCTAACACCAGATGTGAAGGGTTATTTAGTAGAGCATGGCTATAATAAGACTTATGGGGCACGACCTTTAAAACGTCTCGTTACTAAGAAAATTGAGGATTTGCTTGCAAAATCGATGATTAACGAGGAAATAAAGTATGGCTCTGTCGTAACTTTTGATATAAAAGAAGGAGAAATCGTTATCCAATAAGGGAAAAATATTTTTGTGTTTTTTGTAGTAAACTTTTTATAAAAAAATTTGAAATTTAATTTATATTATGATATAGTCATAATAGGTGATGATAGATGAAAATTTTTTATGATGTTCCATATATGAAAGCGATTATGCTTTATGTATTGGTTCCTGTTGTTGTGGTTCTTACAGTTGTGGGAATATCATTATATGTTTATTCAAAAAAACATGAAGATCATAGTGATCCTCATTATAATTTTGTTATGAATTTTTGGAGTAGTTTAATTGGGGTTGTTGTAACCGCTGTTATTCTAGCAATTGCTGTTGCTTTTTCTGTTACAATGACAGAACGTATGGAAGAGTATAACTTAGTAGAAGACAAAAAGATGATATATTACCTTTTGAAATATTTTATAGTGATTCCAATCGTTTTTGTTATTTGGTATATTATTAAATTACTTAAAACAATTTACCATAAGCCATCTAAGAAAAAAGGGCTACAGCAAGAAACTGCCAATACTACTAGTGTAGTAGGGCCCTCTAATACTGTATCAACTCCTCCTGTAGAAACGGTTAACAAAGCAGCTGATTTAGAGAAGACAGGGGGGCTACCTTCCATGAATGAGTCTTTACAATCAGA
Organism: uncultured Bacilli bacterium; assembly: GCA_910586195.1. Taxonomy (GTDB): domain Bacteria; phylum Bacillota_I; class Bacilli_A; order RF39; family UBA660; genus MGBC119817. The sequence goes on along the minus strand of CAJUHO010000011.1, from coordinate 8,127 downwards.
AATAAAAGAGTTTGAAGAGAAAAATACGAAGCCAAAAGAGGCACAAGAGCCAGAAGTAATTTCTATTGAGGAAGATATCAAATAGTATGAAAGAAAAAAAGAAGGAAACGAGTAATATTGTCATATATTTTTGTATGATATTATTACTTTTTGTAATTATTCTTCCACCAGTATTAAGAAAATTAGCGCCAAAGGACGAAGTGATTGAGGAGCCTGTGCAAAATAAAGTAGTATTATTAACTTGTCGTAAAAGAGGCGATAATGGTCTTTACAATATCGAGAGTAAGACCAAGTTTGTGAATAATAAGACAAGCACAGTAACGATTACTTATACTGTTGCAGATAATAATTCACAAGGAGTAGATAACTCTGAAAATATAGAATCTCCTCCTCCGTCACCACAGCATTTGACAGATGTTTTAGAAAATGCTGATGTTGAAATATTTCGTAATTTGCTAGATGCAAATGTTCGAGAGGATGATAATAGTTTTTCTATTGTAATGAGTCCTTCTACTGTCCAAAGTAATCAAGAAGTTGAATCATTAGCAGAGTATTTTCAAGCATTAGCAAAACAGACTGATTATTATGAAAATGCTGGTTATAGTTGTACGAAATTAGAGGCTTAATTTTTAATTAATAATTCTTGTTTATATACCTTAATATAAGGTATCTTTTTTTTGTTGTTTTTTTTGTATTGTTTTAAAGTGATAGTTTTATCCTTGGCAAGGTTATTTAAATATTTATAGTTACTATTAATCCTTAATATTTTATCTAAATTTTTTACTCGAAATAGGACAATACTATTTTTTAAATAGGATGGAACCTTTTTTAAAAATTGTGGATTTGTTACCATGATGTTTTGAACTTGTCTTAAGTAGATATCCTTAGAAGCATTATCACTGGCATCCTGTAATGCTTCTTCAATACTTTCTCCCTTTCCTTTATAATACTTATATTCATATGCTACTTTGTTTTCTGCTTTTTTAGGAATGGTTTCTTTTAAGGTGATTTCATAAGTGTTTTCTGATTTATCAATTCCAATCGTTGTAATAATTGCCATATTATTTAACTCCTGATATTTTATACAACCTGTTAAGAAAATTGTAATGAATGGTAAGATAAGTAGTTTTTTCATCGATAATGACCTCGCTTTCTATTGGCAGAAAGAAGTGGATTACGGTATTTTTCACCACGATTGTTAACCTTTATAATGGCATCCTTCTGTTCTAATTTATTAAATGGTAAGAATGGATATAAGTATGGTTTTCCAAGAGACTTTAGGAGGTAGAGATGAATAAATAAAATGACAGTGCCAAGTAAGATACCCCACATTCCTGCCATAGTTGCTAGAATCATCATAATGAAGCGCCACCAGCGAATGGCACTTACTAATTCGATAGATGGAAAAACGAGTCCTGAAATAGCAGAGATTGCAATAACAATAATCATGATAGGAGAAATGATTCCAGCAGAAACTGCGGCATCCCCTAAAATAAGTCCGCCTAAAATAGAGACAGCACTACCTGTTGTGGAAGACATTCTAATATCACTTTCTCTTAATACTTCAAAGGAAATACTCATAATCATTGCCTCGATGAGGGCAGGGAATGGAACACTTTCACGTTGTGCCTTTAGGCTCAATAAAAGATCAAGAGGAATTAAATCAAAATTATGTGTTGTTACAGCAAGATAGAAGGCAGGAGTAAAAATGGCCATTAAAAAGGCGAGAAGTCTAATGATTCGTATAAAGGAAATGTTAATGGGCTTTTGATAGTAGTCATCTACTGTATGAAAATAGTCAATGAGAAAGGTTGGCATAATTAAAACATAGGGACTCATATCCACAATGATTGCAATTTTTCCTTCCAGTAGTGCCATCGATACTTTGTCTGGTCGTTCAGTAGAAGATATAGTAGGAAAGAATGTCCGATGTGCTTCTAAGTTTTCCCGTAAGTAGGTAGCATCCATAATACCATCAATATCAATTGTCTTTAATTTGTTTTTTACTTGTTGTAACAGATCACCATTTACAATATCACTCATGTATAAGATGCCTATAGAGGTTTTGGTACTTTTTCCAACTTCTTCTCTTTCTGCAATGAGGTTTGCTGATTTGATTCGCCTTCTAATAAGTCCTAAGTTTGTATTGAAATTTTCTGAAAAAGCATCTTTTGGACCCTTTATGCTTAATTCACTTTCGATGGCACTGACACCTCGGTCAAGGCTTGCTTTTGCTTCAATGGCGATGATATTTTGTGTGAATATAATGATATAGCCTTTATGCATATAATCAATCGCTTCTTCTTTTTTTATTTCTTTCATATTAGCATCAGGCAAAATATTCATTAAATTTGCTAAGTCCTTGGCTTTCACTTTTGTGAGACGTTTTAAAATAAAATCATTAACATAATCGGATGAGGTTAACACTTCGTTAAAGACTAGATAAACAGTTTTTCTACCAATTTTTATCTTTTTAAAAATATAATCGCCGTTTAACTTGAATTTTTTTTCTAACTTTTTTACGTAATTTTCCATTGTTTTCACCAATATTAGTATGTCCATGTGCTATAATATTATTAGAAAAGAGGAAGTTTATGATTTTAGAAATTTGTTCTTATGATTGTTATGGACGTGGTGTGGCAAGATTTGAAAATAAAGTCTATTTTGTTAAAAATGCGCAAGTGGGAGAAGTAGTTGAGGCTAGAGTTGTAGAGGAAAATAAGAAGTATAATGTTGCAGAGGTTTTAAAATATCTTAAAAAATCTGATAATAGAATAATATCACCTTGTCCATATTATGAAAAATGCGGTGGCTGTCATTTAGGTGAGATGAAATATGAAAACACCTTAGAATTTAAGGAAGAACTTATAAAATCAGAATTTAAAAGAAATGGTATTAGAGACTTTTTATATTTAGGAATTATTAGTAGTAGTCCATATTATTATCGTAACAAAATAACCCTTCATAGTGATGGTGCACATTTAGGACTTTATAAAGAGGGAAGCCATGATTTGGTTCCAATTGATAAATGCTTATTAGTAGATGAACGTATTAATCAAATTATTCCCACTTTACCAAAAGATAAAAAGATAATGATTAGAGTTAGTAATATAGATGGGGATATGTTAACAGGTGATGAAAAAAAGAAAATTATCTCTGCTATTGGCAATAGAAAATTCCGTATTTCTTCAAAATCCTTTTTTCAAGTAAATGCAGAAATAACAAAAAAGCTTTATGATTATATTTATGAAACCGTAGAATCACTAAATAGTAAAAATGTCTTAGATTTATATTGTGGTATTGGTACTATCGGTATTTATATTCATGACTTGGTAGAGAAAGTATTGGGAATTGAGATTGTAAAAGAGGCAGTAGAAGATGCAAATTTTAATAAAAAATTAAATCAACTAAATCACATCTCTTTTCTTTGCGGTGATGTGTCACAATATATAGAGCGTATAAAAAATCAATATGACTTGATTATAGTAGACCCTCCAAGAAGTGGCTTAAAAATGGCAGTTATAAAAGAGGTAAAAAGATTAAATGCAAAGACAATAATTTATATTTCTTGTAATAAAGCAACATTGATTCGCGATTTGAAATTGTTAGAAGAAAAGTATAGATTGCAGAGTTTGAAACTTTTTGATATGTTTCCTAATACTTATCATGTAGAATGTGTATGCGTGCTAAACAAAAGGTAAAAGCTTATAAACAAAGGTGAAATCAACTATTCAGTAGTGGTCAAAAAAATGGTAAAAAACGAGTAAACTATTGATATTTTTAAAGAGTGAAAAAGTGTATCGTATTACAGAAGTATATTTTAAGTAAAGATATAAAAAATTAAATAATCCTATTAAAGTAAAGGGACATCTTGGTATATGGAATTGTGATAAGAAGAAAGAAAAAAGTGAAATAATGTAATTTATTATTAGTATATAGTGGCAATAGTCATGATTTTATGTTAAGATAATAATATATAAAGAAAGGAGTTTTAGAGTGATAAACAAAAGAGATATCGTTACAAGTATTATCTTAAGTATTGTTACTTGCGGAATCTATGGAATATTCTGGTTCATTAGTATTACAGATGATGCAAGAATAGTAAGTGGGGATGATCGTTTATCTGGTGGAAAATGTTTTCTACTAACTTTAGTGACTTGTGGTATCTATGGCTTTTACTGGGCATATTTAATGGGAAAAGCTATGATGCAAGCGAAAGCAAAGAATGATTTACCTGCAGATGATAATGCAGATGTTATATGTAATATTACAAATCTTTGGTTTGGGAATTGTTATTTATTGTTTAGTACAAACAGATTTGAATGCAATTGCAGATTTGGGTACTAAAACTAAGAAAAAGGCATAAAAGAATTTTATATTCTTTTTTGTTATGGTGAAAAGTATGAAAAAGAAATTGATAATTACTTTAGTTCTTCTAACTTTATTGGTTGTATATTTACTTCTTGGTAGTTATTTTCATATTTATATGTTTTGTCCAATAAAAAAAATAACAGGTCTATATTGTCCTGGATGTGGTGTTACTAGAATGTGTTTAAGTATTTTAAAAGGAAATTTTTATCAGGCGTTTCGTTATAATCCCCTTATATTTATTTCTCTTCCTTTTTTCCTTTTTTATTATTTTATTTGCTTATTTGAAACATATAAGAAAAAACCATCAAAAATTCGAATATTAGAACCTTATATTTGGTATTTTTTAATTGCAATATTTCTTGTCTTTGGTATTTTAAGAAATATTCCTTTTTTCGATTTTTTAAAGCCAACAGTTGTATAAAGAGTATTTAGTGTAAGATTCGAAGACAGATAAACATAACTAAAATTCCAAGTAAAAACGCTTGGACAATTGTTTTTTTATAATGATAATAAGTGGCGTTTGGTAATAATTCATAACAGGAAATGTGTATCATAATACCAGCAATTAAGCTTAATAGTAGTCCCATAATAACAGGGGTTACTAGCCTGCTTAAGAAAAGATAAGCAATAAGTGCTCCAAATGGTTCTGAAATAGCAGAAATGAAAGTGTAGAGAAACGCTTTCTTTCTCTTTTTAGTAGCGTAGAATATAGGAATAGCAATAGAGATTCCTTCAGGGATGTTATGGAGGGCAATCGAAATAGCGAGTGTTAACCCTAATGAGGTGTTTTCTTGATAAGAAATATATGTTGCAATTCCCTCAGGAATATTGTGCATCATAATAGCAAGCATGGAAATAATGCCAAGTTTATATAATTTGTTATTATACTTTTTTTCTTCATCTAGCTCCTTATCTACAAAATTGGAAAATAATATTCCAAGAACTATGAAAATAAGAGTAAGTAATATACTACAAAATTTGGAATAATCATTACAAAGATAGGAAAGGGATTCTGGAATTAAATCAAGAATAGATACGGTAAGCATAACACCAGCAGAGAAGGAAAGCGCAAAGGTGATAATTTTTTCTTTATTTTTGATTTTAAAGATAATAGGAATCATTCCTAATAATGTAGAAAGACCTGCAAGTGTTGTTATTATAAATGCCATAGAATCACCTATTGTTATTTATGTTTTTTATTTGCGATATATGTCTTTATATGATAAGATTACAACACTGGTGGTGAGATTGTGATGAATTATAATTTAAAAATGGAAGAGATGATTAAAAATTTAGAGGGAACTCCCTCTTTATTGTTACATGTTTGCTGTGCGCCTTGTTCTTCCGCAGTATTAGAAAGATTAGCTGAAACTTTTAAAATTACATGTTTTTTTTATAATCCCAATATTACAGAGGAGAAAGAATATCAGAAACGTTTAGAGGAGCTTCAAAGATTTGTATCTAGACTTCATGGAAAATATGAGATAAAAGTTTTAGAAGGAAGGTATTTAAAAGAGGAGTTTTTTAAAATTAGTAAAGGGCTAGAATGTGAACCAGAACGTGGGAAAAGGTGTTATTTGTGTTATGAGATACGATTAAGGGAAACAGCTAAAGTAGCAAGTGAGAAAAAATTTGATTTTTTTGCGACTACTCTGACATTAAGTCCTTATAAAAATAGTGAATTTATAAATGAGATTGGAAAAAGACTAGATGGGGAGTATCAGTCTGTGTATTTATATAGTGATTTTAAGAAAAAGAATGGTTACAAGAGGAGTATCGAATTATCAAAAGAATATGAATTATATCGTCAGGATTATTGTGGGTGTATTTATTCAAAAATAAATCGTAGTACACAAAAACAGGAATTTAGCATAAAATAGAATATCCAAAAATAAATTGTATTGTAAATTAATTTGTGATATAGTTAGTTTATGGTGAATAGCCATTGGTACGTACTGTCCTATATATAGTCTTTATTCTTTCTCATTTATTGTTGGAAAAGTTTAATTCTATTGAAGCATGTAAGTCCAATAATATGATGTGAGGAGGGATTTGAATGGATTTTCAAGATAAAACACTAACTTGTAAAGATTGTGGTTGTGATTTTACATTCACTGCAGGTGAACAAGCATTTTACCATGAAAAGGGCTTAGATAATGAACCTAAAAGATGCAGAGAATGTCGCGATAAGAGAAAAGCAGAGAGAAATTCTCGTTTTGAAAATAAAGAACAAGAAAATAATTAGTAAAAGAGAGGCAAATGTCCCTCTTTTATTGTGAAAGAAAAGTATATTTACAAATGGTTTTGTCATAGTCTATAATATAAGTATAGAAATGAGGGTGTATATGAAGTATTATTGTATAGGAATTAAAGGAACAGGTATGTCTACTTTAGCGCAAATTCTTTTTGATTTGGGGAACGAAGTGAGTGGTTATGATGACGCAGTAGATTATAAATTTACGCAAAAAGGATTAGAAGAGCGTAATATTCCAATTTATTACGATGACAATCATGAATTGGATAAGGATACTATAGTAACTTATTCTGTTGCTTTTAGCCTAAATCATCCTGAATTAAGGAGAATGAGGGAAAAAGGCTATATGATAAAGAAATATAGTCAAATTGTCGGTGACGTGGTTAAGATGTTTGAGACGATATCAGTAGCAGGAACTCATGGGAAAACGACAACCTCTTCTTTGATTAGACATATTTTACACAATACGCTAGGTTGTAGTTATTTTGTGGGAGCTGGAGATGGTTTTGTCGATTTGAAAAGGCCCTATTTCGTGATAGAATCCGATGAGTATAATAAACATTTTTTGGATTACTATCCAAAGTATTCCATTATTACGAATATGGAAAAGGAACATATGGAGTGTTATGAAGATTTAGATGATATTATTCATTCTTTTTCACAGTTTGCAAATCAGACAGATAAGTTTGTAGTTGCTTGTGGTGATAATGAAAACGTTCGTAAACTTACGACGAATACGAAAGTTTATTATTATGGATTTCAAGAAGATAATGATGTTATAATAAGAAATATTGAATTAACAGATATGGGTTCTATTTTTGACATTTATATAGGAGAAGAAAAACTGGGACATTTTGATGTTCCGTTATATGGTAATCATATGATATTAAACGCTACAGCGGCTATCTTTATGTGCTATAAACTAGGCGTAGAGATAGAGAAAATAAGACACTTACTTGCTAGCTTCCAAAATGCTCCTCGTCGCTTTGTAGAAGAAGTTGTCGGTGATACTATCATCGTGGATGATTATGCACATCATCCTACAGAAATTAGAGCAACACTAGAAGCAGCTCGTCAGAAATATCCTAATCGAAAAATTGTCGCTGTGTTTAGACCAAATACATATTCAAGATTGAAAGACTTTGCGAATGATTTTATTGAATCTTTAAAAGTAGCAGATAAAGTTTACGTTACAGAGGTAGTATCTAATAGAGAAAGACAAGAAGATTACTCTAATATTACATCTAAAGTACTTACTGATAAAATTGACAATAGCCAAATTATAGAAAATGACGAGGATATTTCAAAGTTAAAAAGTGAAAAGGGCAATGTAGTATGTTTTATGGGCTGTATTTCAGTGAATCATTTAATTGATAATTTTAAAAATAGTATATAATATTTTATAATTTATATAAAAAACTGTAGAAAAGTAAACATATTTCTACAGTTTTCCTAAATTGAAATTTCAACCGCACCATCAGGTGCGGCTTTTTGATACAATA
>CAJUHO010000010.1 GCA_910586195.1 uncultured Bacilli bacterium | reverse complement strand
TAGGAAGTCCAATAGAGATGACAGATATCGAGACAATGTGGGTATGGATACCAAGGTATAGTTATACAATAGGAAGTGAAGATGGAGAAAATTATTATGGAAAGAAGGGAGAGTATCTAGAAGATGCTCCAACTCAGGCGTTACCAGGAGAGATAGATGTCAAGTTTATCAAGAAGAGTGTGAAGGATACAGGAAGTGGGCAGTATAAAGTAAGTGAGGGAGTAAGTAATTGGAGGACGCCAGATGCATTTACCTTTGGAGATAAGGAACTATCAGGAATCTGGGTAGGAAAGTTTGAGACCAGTAGCACAAATCCGAGTGATGTAAATGGAGGAGGAAACGTCACAAGCCTAGATGCTATGATAAAACCGAATGTGACCAGTTGGAGAAATATACAGATCGCAAATATAGCAGAAGTAGGAATGAATATGACGAAGAATAATAATCGATATGGATTTAACAATAAAGTGATGGACTCCCATGCCATGAAGAACAGTGAATGGGCGCTAGTCGCGTATTTAAGCCAAAGTAAATATGGAAAGTTAGGAAACAAGAATTATAGTGGAGCGAATAAAGAAATCTATCAAAATAAATCAAGCGAGTTTATAACGGGGTGCAGTTATGGAAGTCCAAGTAATGCAAACACTGATTATGGATGTCAACATCAATATAATGAAAACCTACTTGGAACAGGAGCGTCAACAACAGGAACGATATATGGAGTCTATGATATGTCAGGTGGTGCCTGGGAATCTGTAATGAGTAATTATACTTCAAATGGAAATAGGCACTCTGGAACAGATACATCATTAAATTCAGGCTATGTGGGACTATTAGAAGATGGAACAAAGGTAACAGGAAAAAGTTGGTTAGAAGATAAATATTATGACTTTTATACAAGTAGTGATCCTTTAACAGCTTGTAACGGAAAGGCATGTACATCTCATGCCCTAGGTGAGACGGAAGGATGGTATGAAGATTATATGATATTATCAACAATAAAATATCCATGGTTTGCACGGGGTGGCACTTACTTTTATGGTACATCTGTTGGAATCTTCTATCCTACTAATAACAGTGGTGGTACGAATTATGCTTATTCGTTTCGACTTGTATTGAGTGAAAATTAGATAGTATTAAATAAGGGGTACAATAATTGTACTTCTTATTTGTACAAATAAAAACTCATAAAGTAAAATACTTTATGAGTTTTTTTGAAATACTTATGATATCTATAGATTAAGTATATAATATGGAAAAAATATAATCAAGTAAGAAAAAGAAAAATATAGAAAAATAAAGAGAAGAGAAGGGAATAAAAAAGATTAAGTAGTCAATTAATTGTCATAGGAAAGAAGTAAAAACAAAATATGACAAAGTATGATTAAAAATAAAATTAGTCATAAGGTTAGTCAAAGATAAAAGAAAGATTGATATAGAAGAAAAATGACCTTAAAAGTCATAAAGTATTTTGCTTTATGATAAAAGCGAGGTTAGGAATATGTTGGGAAGGATAAAGTATCAATGGAAGAAGTTAAAGAAGAGTAATTATATTATGTTGGTAGGAATTATCAGTTTATTTTTGATAGTAGGAGGCTTTTCCTATGCGCTATTTACAAGTAGTACAGAAAGAAGGGGTTCCTTAAATATCGTAACAGGAGAAATAGCAGCAACAATAGAAAGTGAAAGTTTGGATAATAATCATAGTATGATAATCAAAAGTGGAGAGAGTAAAGAGATAGTCATTACTTTGAAGAATGAAAATGGGCAAGATGCAAAGTTTAATTTTTGGTATGAAGTAGCAGAGGGAGTGAATGTCAGTTACGATAGTACAAAGGATGAGCCTATGGGAGAAGAAGGAGAAGTAATAAGGAATAATGGAGTAAAAACGTATCGTTTGAAGATAGCGAACAATACAGACAAAGATGAGGTAATCACTTTTGGAAGTAATGGAGGACTATACAATAAGAAGTTAACATTTCCTAGTGGTAAGAAGATAGTAGAAGGAATCATACCAGTAGTAGATACAGAAGCTAACATGATAAAAGTAGTATGGAATGAATCTAGTAACACTTGGGAAAAGGCAGACAATCATAATTGGTATGATTATGATTTCGGAAAGTGGGCCAATGCTGTAACGGTAACTAGTACTACAAGAAGTAAATATCAAAGTGCGACTGGTGGAACCCCAGTTCCAATGAGTGATATCGAAACAATGTGGGTTTATGTGCCAAGATATAGTTATACAATAGGAAGTGAAGATGGAGAAAATTATTATGGAAAGAAGGGAGTTTATTTGAGCAGTGCTCCAACCCAAGCGCTACCAGGAGAGATAGATGTTAAGTTTATAAAGAAGAGTGAGAAAGAGCTCGGAAGTGCCCAATATAAAGTAGCAGAAAAGAGAAGTGGATGGAGAACGCCCGACGCATTTACATTTGGGACAGAGGAACTTTCAGGAATATGGATAGGAAAGTTTGAGACGAGTAGTAGTAATCCTTCTGCTACAAATGGAGGAGGAAATGTAACAACCTTAGATGCGATGATAAAGCCAAATGTCACAAGTTGGAGAGCAATTCAAACATCAACTATTGCTGAAATAGGAAGAAATCTAACAAAGAATGGAAATCGCTATGGATTTAGCACAGACAAATTAAATTCCCATGCGATGAAGAATAGTGAGTGGGCACTTCCTGCCTATCTTTCCCAAAGCAAATATGGAAAAATCGGAAATAAGAATTATACAGGAGTGAATAAAGAGATATATCAGAGTAAGTCAAGCGAATGTATAACGGGATGTAGTTATGGGTCCCCAAGTAATGGGAATACTAATTATGGATGTCAATATACGTATGATAAAAATTTATCTGGAACAGGGGCATCGACAACAGGAACGATATATGGAATCTACGATATGTCAGGTGGTGCTTGGGAATACGTGATGGGAAATTATGCACCAAAAGGAGAAAAACATTCAGGAATGAATACAGCTTATCATTCAGGATACGAAGGCCTACTTTCAGATGGAAGTAGTGTCGCAGGAAAAAGTTGGTTAGAAGATAAATATTATGATTTTTATACAAGCAGTGATTCATTAACAGCGTGCAATGAAAAAGAATGTATTGCACATGCTTTAAATGAAACAGCAGGTTGGTATGGAGATAATACACTCATGGTAACAGTACAGTTTCCGTGGGCTGTACGTGGTGGTTATGGTAATGATGGTTCAGGTTCAGGAATTTTTTATTTTGGTGCTACTCGTGGATACATTGATTTAAGTGAGTCATTTCGCCTTGTATTGAGTAAAAGTTAGAATTAGATAATATAGACATTTTGAAACACAAGCTATGTGTTTCTTTTTATACTATAAATTATAGGGTTAAATACTTTATGATGTTTGGTAGTTATAATAATATTGTTTTCTTGTATTTTAAAAAGTCTTATAGTATAATAAGAAACGTTTTGGAGGGGGTTCTATGATAAAACTTAATACAAATTATCAGCAGTTGCTTAATCAAATTCACCATGTAGAAGAAAAAATGCTTTTATGTAAATCATTTGAAGAAGCAAGGTATTATCGAGATACATATGATTCATTGATAGCGTCCTATCAAGTTTGTACTGGAAAAAGATTTATTTCATCTTTACTAATGGAAAATATGAGCCTTTTTCAATCGGAAAGTCCATTTTTTAAAGAGTATCATAGTAATTATTTAGAAAATAAAGAATTTCATCATAAGATGTTTTCTGCGTCTTTCTTTGAAATGGATGATATTTTAGATGATTATTTTGAGTCGGGTGAATATTTAAATTTATCTGAAAAAGAATTTGTGCCTCTAGATAGCTTTAAAGGAGAAGGAAAAAATATATTGGAAGCTTTCTTAAAAGAGACAGATATGACTTTATTTAATATTTATCAGGATATGCAGCAAAATGGTGATATTTATGGAATAACTACTTCTAATATATTGGGATTTGAAGAACGTCCATTTACTATTTTTAATTCAGTAGAAAATTGTTGTAGTATTTTTTTACCAAATCCATGTGATAGTATTAGTTTTTTAGAAGGATTAGTGCATGAGTTAGGCCATGTTAAAGACTTGTTAGATGTTGATTTGAAGGTTTCAAAGGAAGCTCAATATAATTATTTTGATAAATCTATTTATCCAGAGGTATTATCTACAAAATATGAACAAGAGTTTCTACAGTTTTTAATTGATAACAATATTCACAAAGAAGAGGCCCAATATGAATTGGCCGCCTATTTTAGTATTTATTTATCGTTTCTAGATTCTGCACTGATTTATACGCTATTGCCAGATGAATATCATTTTGAGGTAATAAAGGGAAAGTTTGGTGATAGGGAAATTTATTCTTTTATTAATAATTATTTGGATATAGCAAGTTTAGAAGAGGAATTACCACCATTAAATAGTTTTATGAAGTCTATAGAATATAGTTATGGTATTTTATTAGCAAACGGCATTATGGATTCGAAAGAACAAGAGGAAAAATTTTTAATACACCATCATGATTATTTTGATAGAAATGATTTATTAGATAATGGTTTATCGGCAGAGATGGTAGCTCACACTATAACGTCAAAGATAAAAACTTATTTAAAACATTAGATGATAAATAATTGCATTATGTTATATAAATCGATATAATATTAAGAGAAATATAAAATGGATGATGTAGAATTGTAGGAGGAGAAAAAATGATTAGTAAGCCAAAGGGAACAAAGGATATTTATGGAACAGTAGCAAAAAGATGGAAATATGTAGAAAAGGTTATTGATGAAGTGATGGAAAAGTACCATTATGGCTATATTCGTACACCACTTTTTGAATCAACAGAACTATTTCATAGAGGTGTTGGAGAAACTAGTGATATTGTTACAAAGGAAACATATGATTTTTTAGATCGTGGGGAGCGTAGTATGACGCTTCGTCCAGAAGGAACTGCGGGTGTTGTTCGTAGTTATATTGAGGATAAAATGTATGGGGACGCTATACAGCCAGTGAAGTTTTATTATAATGGTACAATGTATCGTTATGAGCGGCCTCAAGCAGGAAGAGAGAGGGAACTTACTCAGTTTGGATGTGAAGTGCTTGGCAGTGATGATCCTGCAGTGGACGCAGAGGTGATTTCTCTAGCAGCCCAAATTTATCGTATTTTAGGTTTGAAAAATGTCACTATTCATATTAATTCTCTTGGAGATGCCGATTCAAGAAATAATTATCGACAGGCTTTGGTAAAGTATTTTGAGCCACATTTGGATTTATTATGTGATGATTGTAAGAGCCGTTTTGCTAAAAATCCTCTTCGCATTTTAGATTGTAAAGTAGATGGAGAAAGTGAACTTTTTGAAAATGCTCCTAAGATGGTTGATTATTTAAATGAGGAAAGTAAGAAACGTTTTGAAAAAGTGTTAGAATATTTAGATATTTTAGAGATTCCTTATGTTGTAGATAGTAAAATTGTTCGTGGCCTTGATTATTATAATCATACTGTTTTTGAATTTGAATCAGATATTAATGAAACAGGAAGTACGATGGCTATTGGTGGGGGAGGCTGTTATAATCAATTAGTATCTGAACTTGGGGGCCCTGAAGTTTGCGGAGTTGGATTTGGTTCTGGTATGGACCGGTTACTTCTTGCTCTAGAACATGAGGGTGCTCAGTTACCTGTAAAAGAGGATATTGATTTATATTTGTTGTATGTGAATGATGAAGAAAAAAAATATGCAATTTATTTAGCTCAAGAGTTAAGGATGAATGGTTTTATAGTAGAGATGGAAAATATGAAGCGTTCTTTGAAAGCACAATTTAAACAGGCAGATAGATTGAAGGCTAAGTTTACGATTGTTCTAAATAGTGCTGAATTAGACGAGGATGAGGTAACTATAAAAAATACTAGAACAAAAGAAGAAGAAAAAGTACAAATAGATGCCCTTATATATTATTTGGATGAGAACTTAGAAGATGATGATTTTATGTGTGATTGCGGTGATGAATGTCATCATCATGGTGAGTAGAAAGAAGGTAGAGTATGGGAAAAATATATTTTAAAGATTTAAAAGCACATTTAGGAGAAGAGATTTGCTTAGAAGGATTTGTAGATAAAATTCGCGATTTACAGTATGTACAGTTTATGATTCTAAGAGATGGAACTGGAGAAGTCCAAGTAACGATTGAAAAAAATGATGACAATAAAAATCTAAATGAAATAGTATCTAATTTAACACTAGAGTCTACGGTATTTGTTACAGGTACATTAATGGATAGTCCTAACGTCAAATTAAATGGAATGGAAATGATTCCTAGTACAATTGAAGCTACCTCTAGGAGTGAAGCGGAGCTTCCTATTGATATTAAGGATAAAGGAAAAACCTTACGTGAGACAAGACTTGACTATCGTTTTTTAGATTTGAGAAGGAAAGATAATCGCTTATTTTTTGAATGTGAAACTACTCTAGAACATGCTTTGCGTGAGTATTTTATAAAAAATGATTTTATAGAAATTCATTCTCCAAAAATTGCTAAAGGTGCTGCGGAAAGTGGTGCTGAGGTATTTAAAATAGATTATTTTGGACAAGAAGCATGCCTTTCTCAATCACCACAATTTTATAAGCAAATGGCAATTGCTTCAGGCTTTAATAATGTGTTTGAAATAGGACCTGTATTTCGAGCTGAGAACTCTCATACATCTTATCATGCAACAGAAATTAATATGGCAGATGCTGAGATTAGCTACATTAAGTCGGTTGATGATGTTATGGATTTAGAAGAGGCTTGGTTAAAATATGGAATTGATGCTTTATGGGAAAAACATGGAGAGAAAATAGAGGATACTTTTAAAGTAGAAAAGCCAAATACAGAGGTGAGCTTTCCAAGGATAACTTTTAGGGAAGCAAAGGAAATTCTAAAAGAAAAGTATCATTTTGAAGGCGAAAGAGAAGATGATCTAGAGCGTCATGAAGAAAAGTTATTATGCCAATATGCGAAGGAAAAATATAAAAGTGATTTTATTTTTGTTACTAAATTTCCATTTGCAGCGCGTCCGTTTTATCACATGTTAGACGAAGAAGGCCTTACTGAAAGCTATGATTTATTGTTTCGCGGCGTGGAAATTACAACAGGTGCACAAAGGGAACATCGTCATGATATTCTAAAGCAACAAATGATTGAAAAGGAAATCAATCCTGAAACTCTTGACTTTTATTTAGAATTTTTCCAATATGGTTGTCCTCCTCATGGTGGTTTTGGTGTTGGTATTGCCCGAATCATGATGCAACTGTTCCATCTTGATAATATTAGAGAAGCGACTTTTATCTATCGTGGACCAACAAGATTGAATCCTTAATTTTATAAGAAGAAATTGGAAAACTTTTTTTCGATTTCTTTTCATTTTTTCCTTTGTATGATATACTTTACTTACTTTAAGGGGTGATAATATGTTCGTAGATGAAGTAGAAATTAAGGTAAAAGCTGGAGATGGTGGAGATGGATGTACTGCCTTTCGCCGTGAAAAGTATGTTGCTATGGGGGGACCTTTTGGTGGAAATGGTGGTCATGGGGCTGATATTGTCTTTAGAGCAGACAGTGGGCTTCATACATTATTAGATCTTCGTTATCAAAAACAAATAAAAGGTAAAAAGGGAGAAAATGGACGAGGAAAGAATCAACATGGAAAAGGTTGCGACCCTGTTATTATTAAGGTACCATTAGGAACTGTGGTTACCGATTTAGATACAGGACTTATTTTGGCAGATTTAAAAGTGACAGGAGAAGAAGCAATCATTGCAAAAGGTGGCCGTGGAGGCCGTGGAAATACAGCATTTAAAACACAAACTAATACAGCTCCAGATTATTCGGAAAATGGAGAACCAGGGGAAGAAAAAACTTTAAAGGTAGAAGTAAAAATGCTTGCAGATATTGGATTGGTAGGACTTCCAAGCGTTGGCAAAAGTACTATTATCTCTTGTGTTTCTCGTTCAAAACCGAAAATAGCTGCTTATCATTTTACAACCTTAAATCCGAATCTAGGCGTCGTAAAGGCCGAAAATGGACAGAGTTTTGTAATGGCAGATTTGCCAGGTTTAATTGAGGGAGCAAGTAAAGGTGAAGGTCTTGGTGATAAATTTTTAAGACATATTGAAAGAACCAAGATTATTGCTCATATTATTGATATGGCTGCAACAGAAGGCAGAGATCCTTATGAGGATTATTTGATGATCAATAAAGAATTAGAAGAGTTTAATCCCAAACTTTTAAAAAAGCCACAGATTATTATTGCCAATAAAAGTGATGTAGAAGGATTTGAAAAGAATTATCAGGAGTTTGTTAAAAAAATAGACCCATCGATTAGAATTTTTCAAGTATCCGCAGTGATGAATAAAGGATTGTTACAAGTTGTGAATTATTTAGGAGAGCTATTAAATGATTTGCCAGATAATCCTTTGTTTGAACAAGATCAATTTGAAAGTCATGTACTATATACCTTTAAGAAAGAGGAACCTTATACTATTGAGAAAGAATCTGATGATTTATGGGTAATTAAAGGAGAAAGAATAGAAAAATTATTTAAAATGACAAAGTTTTCGTCAGAAGAGGGGATGTTGCGATTTGCAAGAAAACTTACGAAAATGGGAATTGATCAGAAATTAGAAGAGATGGGTGCAAAAACGGGGGATCAAGTACGAATTTTAGATTTCTACTTTGATTATAAAGACTAAAATGGAAAAACAAGTAACCTATGTTTTTTAGATTGTTGATGGGAATTATCAACATCTTTTTTGATAATTGACTTTGCCCAATCAATCTATAAAAATATTGAAAATAGGCTATATTTAAATATGTCATTTTGCCAATAATGTAAATTCATAAAGATAAATACTTTATGAGTTTTTTAATGATTATGATATCTATAGACGAAATATACAATATAAGAAAAAAAGAATATATTGAAACTGTAATTAATCTTTTTTCTTTATGCGAGTAGAGGTGCTGTAAATTGCCATTTCTTTTATTTGGCAATAAATGTTTATCGTGTTATAATTTAAGAGATAGAGGTGTAAAAATGGCGAAAAAAAAGAAGAAAAAAACTGTTGCAAAAAAATTTGAACACAGTGAAGAATTATATGGTATTTTACTAATTTTAGCAGCTATTTTAGGAATTGGAAAATATGGACCTGTTGGAAAATTAATTGCCTCTTTTGGCCTTTTTTTAGTAGGGACAGGGTATGGAATATTTTTATTGGTTCTATTTGTGATTGGTTGTTATTTAGTGCTTAAAAGACAGTGGCCCGATTTTTTGACTACAAAGTTAATTGGGCTTTATGTCGTTGCTCTTGGACTACTTATTATTATGCACCGAGAGTATGTGCTAGAAAATGATGGAAATATGGCACTTATTTTTCAAGAAACCATGAATGAACTTTTAGCAGGATTTAATAGCATTATGAATACTGGCTCCGTTGATGACTTGTTTTCCGTAGGTGGTGGTGTTATTGGAGGCGTGTTTGCGATTATTTTCGATAAACTTTTCTCATATACAGGGATGAATATTGTGGCATGGACTATGACAGGGTTAGGATTAGTGCTTTTTACTGGTTTTTCTGTTGTAGATATGGCACGAGATGCTCTTATGAATCGTAGGACAAAAGTAAAAGAGAAAAAGGCTACAAAAGAAGAACGAGAGGAAAAAAAGCCCTCTTCTGTTATTATTAGTGATGGCAGTGAAGAAGATATGCAAGGCGGTAAAGAAGAAGAGAAGAAAATTACGATTACAAGTATTGATGAACTTAGAAAAGTGGGGGATAAAGAGAAAAAAGAAACTGTGGAAGCAGAGGAAGAAAACACCCCCTCTGTTGTTAAGACGGAACCTCGCAAAAAATATATTTTACCGACTGTTGATTTGTTAGATAAACCTAAAGCGAAAACAAAAACATCAGATCCTACTGTGATTGAGGAAAATATTACAAAACTTGAGAAAGTGCTAAAAGATTTTGGCGTGATTGCGAAAGTGGTAGAGGTTCATATTGGTCCCACTGTTACACAATATGAGCTAGATGTGCAGTCTGGTACTAAGGTTAGTAAAATTTTAAGCATTCATCGAGAAATATCCTTAGCTCTTGCTAAAAAAGATGTACGTATTGAAGCACCAATTCCAGGGAAAAATACAGTTGGAGTAGAGCTTCCTAATGATAAAACAGTACCTGTTTCCTTTCGTGAGGTATTGGAGAAAATACCTACTAGTAAAAAGGAATCTAAATTGTTGGTACCTCTTGGGAAGAATATTATGGGGAATGTTTCTTTCTGTGAAATCGATAAAACGCCTCATATGTTGGTAGCAGGTGCTACTGGTAGTGGTAAATCAGTCTGCGTTAATGGGATTATTTCATCTATTCTTATGCGAACGCGTCCAGATGAAGTCAAATTAGTGATGGTAGATCCTAAAAAAGTAGAATTATCAGTTTATAATGGGGTTCCTCATTTAATGTGTCCCGTTGTAACAGATCCCAAAAAGGCATCTGTTGCCCTTGCCAAAATCGTTCGTGAAATGGAGCGACGCTATGAAGAGTTTGAAGAGACAAAAACGAAAAATATTGCGACATATAATGCTTATATAGATAAGAAAAATGAAAAATTACAAGAAGAAGATAAAATTCGAAAGATGCCTTATATTGTAGTAATAGTAGACGAGCTTGCTGATTTAATGCTTGTGGCTAGTAAAGATGTGGAGTCCTCAATCATGCGTATTACACAAATGGCTCGTGCTGCTGGAATTCACTTAATTATTGCAACACAGAGACCTTCTACAGATGTTATTACAGGTGTTATCAAGGCTAACATTCCTTCTCGTATTTCCTTTGCAGTAAGTAGTGGGATTGATTCACGTACAATTCTAGATCAGACTGGTGCTGAAAAACTTTTAGGAAAAGGTGATATGTTATTCTTACCAATGGGAGAATCTTCTGCTGAAAGAATTCAAGGTGCTTATATCTCAGATGATGAAATTAAAAGAATCATAGATTATACAGTTGGCCAACAAAAGGCTGAGTTTGATGAGGCACTAATGAATTTGGATTCGGTTGATACAACAGATAAAAGTGCTAGTCAGAAAGAAGATATGGCCCAGGAAGAGGAATATGATGATCCACTTTATAACGACATTGTAGAATTTGTAATTCAAACGCAAAAAGCTTCTGCCTCTCTTTTACAAAGACGATTTAAATTAGGATATAATAGAGCGGCACGAATTGTGGATTTACTAGAAGAAAGAGGAATTATTGGCCCTCAAAATGGTTCTAAACCTCGAGAAGTATTAGTGAAATTGGAAAGTTCAGAAAGTGCTGAGGAATATGATGAGGAATAGATAACAATAACATCTGTTATCTTTTGTCCTTAAACGTAAAATTTTGTCTATAATAGACATAGAAAGAAGGAAGAAGTATGAGTACAATACATATAGATGCAAAGAAAGAAGATGTTAAAAAAATAGTTTTAATGCCAGGAGATCCTTTACGAGCAAAATATATTGCTGAAAACTTTTTAGAGGATGCTTATCAAATTAATCATACAAGAGGGATGCTTGCATATACTGGAAAATATCTAGGAAAAGATGTTACTGTTTTTGCATCAGGAATGGGATGTCCTAGTATGGGAATATATGCATATGAATTATATAAATTTTATGAAGTAGATGTTATTGTTCGTATTGGTACTTGTGGTGCTATTAGCAAAGAGCTAAATTTATTAGATATTATTATTGCCGATTCTAGTTGTGACTTTTCTAACCTTCCAGAACTATTGTTTCAAGATAACTCTTTTGAATTTTTTGCAACAAATGCAATAAATAATACGTTGGAAAAAATGGCAAAAGAGCGTAATTTTTCTTATAAAAGAGGAAAGGTTGCAACAGTAGATGCATTTGATGCTTATGTGAAAGACAAAGAATTTTTAAAAAAATTATATGAAAGAAGTGGAAATCCTCTAGCAACAGAAATGGAGTCATCTGCTTTGTTTGCTATTGCAAAACATTTGAATAAATCAGCAGCATGTCTTTTGAGTGTTACTGATTCTCCATTTAAAAAAGAGGAGATATCAAGTGAAATGCGAGAGAGTGCTTTGGGCAATATGATTAGTCTCGCATTAGATATGACACATAATTTATAGTTTTTTGTAGATACTAAGAAAAAGTGAGGTGGCTTATGAAATATATAAAGAAAGATTTGGGTTCTTATAATTTACATATTATAAAAACAGATAAGTTTAAATCTGTAACTGTACAGGTAAGTTTTCGTGCTGCTATTGTAAAAGAGGAAATCACTATGCGAAATGTTTTATCGGATCTTCTACTTTTATCATGTAAAAAATACCCAACAAAACGAGAGGTTGCTTTAAAGTCACAAGATTTATATGCATCACAAGTAATGGTAGAAGATTTACGTCTGGGAAATTATTTGAATACTAATTTTTATTTAAATACATTAAATGATAAGTATACGGAGGAAGGGAACTTAGAAGAGGGGATTAAATTCTTAAGTGAATTAATTAATCATCCTAATGTTGAAAACAACTGTTTTAATAGTGAGGCTTTAGAAATCATTAAACGCCAAGCACAGGCTAGTTTAGAAAGAGTAAAAGAAGATCCTGCCAATTACAGTTTAATTCGTCTGCTTGAAAATATGGATAGAAATAGTCCGCTTTCTTACCGACCTATGGGATATATTGA
Organism: uncultured Bacilli bacterium; assembly: GCA_910586195.1. Lineage (GTDB taxonomy): Bacteria > Bacillota_I > Bacilli_A > RF39 > UBA660 > MGBC119817. The sequence goes on along the minus strand of CAJUHO010000010.1, from coordinate 27,410 downwards.
GGACCTAGAAAAAATTGATGCTAGTAATTTATATGTTTATTATAAAAATATGTTAAAAACAAATATGATGGATATTTTTATACTTGGTGATGTTGATGAGAGTGAAGCAGAACGAATAATTGTGGAGGCATTTCAGTCTAATACATATAAAAAGATTCGTAAACCATATCGTCTAGAAGATAAAAAACCGCATGCGAAACCTGTAGTAATAAAAGAGATGGAAAAACATCTTTTGCAGGCTAAAATGTCTATTGGCTGTCGTGCCTATGATCTTACGGAATCGGAAAGAAATTATGCACTTACTTTATATAGCATTATTTTAGGAATGGGTGGAGACTCTAAATTATTTCAAAATATTAGGGAAGAATATTCTGCTGCCTATTATATTAATGCAACTCCTAATAAACTAGATAATATTTTAATTATTCGTGCAGGAATTACGAAAGAAAACTTTAAAAAAGTAGTGAGACTTGTAGAAGGAGAATTGCAAGCGATGCGTAAAGGAAAATTTACAGAAGAAGATATAAAAAAGGCAAAAGAACTATTTCAAACAAGTATGGAAGAGTTAGAAGAACATCCATCAAGAATTATTAATGCTTATTACATGATGGAAATATTAGGTGCAGATGATATTAATACAAGACGAAAGAAAATGAATGCTGTGACTTCTGAAGAAATTATATCGGTTGCTAAAAAAGTAAAAATAGATACAATTTATTGTTTGGAGGGAGAATAATATGGAAAAAATTCCTTTAAAGGGGTTAGATGCTACTTTATATAAGGAAACGCTTGAAAATGGTTTTTCCATTTATATGATTCCATTTAAAAATAAAAATAATTATACACAAACTTATGCTACAAGATACGGTTCTGATACTATTGAGTTTACTATGTCTAATAAGAAAGCGCGTATCACACCTACAGGAATTGCTCATTTCTTAGAACATAAAATGTTTGAACAGGAAGATGGAAAAGATCCCTTTACTTTTTATGGGGAATCTGGAACAGATGCAAATGCAGCAACGGATCATCAATATACGAAATATATTTGTAGTGGAACAAAAAACTTTAAAGAGAATTTTCGTTTTTTGTTGCGCTATGTAAATGCTCCTTATTTTACGGATGAAAATGTGAAAAAAGAACAGGGGATTATTGAAGAAGAGTTGAATATGTATACTGATATTCCAGAGTTCGTCTTAGAAGTGAAAGTTCGTGAGAATATTTATCAAAAACATCCTCGTCGAATTGATGTCGGTGGGACGGTAGAGGATATTAAGAAAATTACAAAAGAAGATTTATATGATTGTTATAATACTTTTTATCAGCCAAATAATATGTTTGCATTATTAGTGGGGAATTTTGAACCAGAAGAGGCACTACAAATAGCAAAAGAAGAAATGGCCTCTCGCAAAAATAAAACTACAGCGCGACCTACAATAAAAGATTATAAAGAGCCAGTTGAAGTAAACAAAAAAGAAGAAACAGTTTCTATGAATATTAAAGTTCCAAAAGTTTTATTTGCTGTAAAATTGTCTAGAAAAAACTTTCCTATTAAAGATAAGCACATGCTGAATCTTTATTTGCAGTTAATTACTAGTGTATTGTTTGGCTCATCTTCTTTGTTTAAGGAGTATGCACGTAATGAAGGTTTAATGAGTGGGATGTATCATGAATGGGAACAGGTGGATGATATCGTTACTCTAATTTTTCAAATTGATACTAAAAAACCTGTAGAACTTTTAAAAGAATTGAAAAAAACCTTGTCTTCTATTGAGATTTCTGAAGACGATATGAATCGGTATAAAAAAGTATGGATTGCCAATGAGGTTAGAATGATTGATTATGTAGATGCTACAACGGATAATGTATTTAGTGATATCATTACCTATAATGAACCTGTCACTGACCGTATATCCTTAATAAGAGCGATGAATAAAAAGGAACTTGATAAAATCGTACAGCATATTAATTTGGAGAATACGGCGGAGATTTTGGTATTGCCTAAAGAAGATGAAAATTAGTCTTCTTCTAAGTAGTGAGAAAAAGTTAGATTTTAATTTAAGTATGCAAATTTTATTTTGCATTTTTTTATATTTGTTGTATTATATAATATAATGCAATGATAAAAAGGAGATAAACTATGAATGTAACAATGGGAGAAAGAGTAATCTGGATGTATAAGCAAGGGTTTACTTTCGAGAATATGCTAGACTTAGACATTCCATATCATAAATTATTAGAAGGTCTATACTGTGCATATGTGAATACTAAAGATGAATTTTTTAAAGAAGAATATTGGCGTCACTGCGCTGCAAAAACATTAGAGGAGAAATCTTATTTAATATTAGGGGATGATCATAGGGGAAGTAATATTGAAAATACTTATTATAGTAAAGTCGCATTTTCTTATGCAAAAAAACTGGGAATACAGGTAGTTTTACATGGTGGTGATATTAGTGATGGTATGATGGATCCCTCACCTAAGTATGCAACTGTAGAAAAGCAAATAGATTATATTGTAAATAGTTATCCTAAGATAGATGGTGTTAGTCATTATATAACCTTAGGAAATCACGATAAAAAATATAGGAGTGTGGGGGTTAACTTGGCTAACATCTTGCGGAAAAAAAGGGAAGATATTCAGGTTTTGGGATTTGATATTGGTTACGTTCGTATTTTTTCCCATTTAGTTTCATTAGAACATGGCGGTAATACCTTAAAAAGACGTCCTGATTGGTATTTGCTTCCTAAATTAAGATTAGTATCTCATAGTCATGGAATGGACATTGGAAGGCCACTAACTTACGTTCCTGCACTTTGTAAAAATGATGTGCAATATTTTAAAAACGTAGGAAAAAAGTATTATCCAGGATTTTTGATATTAAATGTAGAAAACGAAAAGAATTATGATTTATTTTGTGTTAGTGGATATCAATTTGTAGATGAAAAACTAAAAAAGACGGATGAGAAAAGCTTTTATTTAAGTAAATCCCTCATAAAAACTAAAAAATGAGGGACTATTTTTGTAAGTGGTGATATGGTTTGGTCATGTTTACAAAAGAAAACTGTTTTGATATGATAATAATAGGTGGTGAGTATATGGATTTTGATACTCGAGAAATTCGAAAAATGGAAATAAAACAAAAGAGCACGAAATCATCTCCATTTATCATTTTTGTCATTATATTTTTGACACTTGCTAATATAGGAGTGATATCATTTATTGTATATGATAAAAAGTTATATAAAGATATGGTGAGCTATTTTCAGAAAAGTAATAAAGAAGAAGTAGAAGAAAAAGAGATTCAACTATCCTTAACAAGTGAAGAGGTAAATACTCTATATAGTTATTTGCAACCTCTAAGTAAGAAATTTGTTATGGCCTCTTCCGTCACAGTATCAGAGCTTAATCAAGAAGAAATAAAGGCGATGGGACTTTCCCTTTTGAAGGAAGAAGACTTTGAAGTAGTAGATGCTGGACAAGAAAAATATCGATTAAAATCAAAGTCCTTAAAGGATAGCGCTAATCGTATATTAGGAGATAAAGTTGTAGTGGAAAATCAAAGTATGGAGATGCCCTATTATCAAAAGTATTCGAAAACCTTAGCAGGAAATGTAACGCTTGATTATCAAGATAGTTGTGATTGTTACTATGCTACTTTTGAAGATCCTGAGCAAGCAAATGTTGAGCCTTTTTATAAAAAGTTAGTGAAAGCAGTAAAAAAAGATGATAAAATTATTTTGACAGAAAAGGTGATTTATACATTACAAGAAGAGGGAAAGACTCAAATCTATAGTAATTGGCAACTTTCAAATTTAATAGAAGAAGTAAATGATGATGCCAAAGAAATTGATATTGATAATTACTTAAGTGTTGCTAGCGAAATAGTCTATACGTTTAAATATCAGGATAACTCTTTTAGATTTTTATTTAGTAAGCTGAATGAGAAAAGTTAGTTTTCTCTTTTTTTTTTAAGTTAGTTAAGATATAATAATAATATGAGGAGGAAAAGGTATGGATGAGTTTTCTTTTGGGAGTAAAGAAGAGCTTTATAACCATATAAAGCCAGCATTAAGTGCTAAGACAGCAGAATTGCATCGCTTAGGTTATACTTATGTACAAGAGGTAGACATTTGGAATTATCTATCGCGGTTTAAGTGGATAACAGCCCGCAATTTAAAGTTGTCAGATATTGTAAACGATGTTTTACATGTAGAAAATGATCAGATTGATATATTCTTAAAAGGTGAGATAGCAAAAGAAAAAAGACGTGCTTGCCTTCATCAAAAGTTAGAAATAGTTTAGAGGTGTGGAAATATGACAAAAAGTAAAATAACAAAAAAGGAAATGGCAAAACAGAGAACAATTATCACATTAATGGCACTGTTACTAATTAGTGTGGGTATTGGTTTTTCTTTTGTGCCATTATTTAAGGGATTGAATTTTGGTTTGGATTTGCAGGGGGGCTTTGAAGTTTTATATGAAGTAGAGTCTATTGATGGATCTAAAATGACAAATAATAAGATGACGGCAACATATAAAACCTTAAGCAAAAGAATTGATTCCCTTGGCGTTACTGAGCCAGAGATTATATTAGAGGGAAATAATAAAATAAGAGTAAAACTAGCAGGAGTTACAAATCAAGAAGAAGCCCGCAAACAGCTTTCTACAGTTGCAACTTTATCATTTAGAGATAGTAATGATAATTTGTTGATGGATAGTAGTGTGCTTAATGCAGGATCTGCTAAGGTAAGTCAAGACTCTTCTGGAAAACCGGCTGTACTTTTATCTATTAAAAATAAAGATAAATTTTTTGCTATAACAAATAAAGTAAAAGATTACGAGAATAATGTAATTGTAATTTGGCTAGATTATGAAGATGGAAAGAATAGTTATGCCAATGAACAATCTATGTGTGGTAGTAGTGGTTCTAACTGTCTATCAGCAGCAACAGTGTCCCAGGGATTTGCAAGTGATGTTATTATACAGGGGAATTTTACAGAAGAAGAAGTAAATAATTTGGTAGACTTAATCAATTCTGGAAGTTTACCATCTAAATTAACCGAAGTATCTTCTAAAACAGTAGGAGCATCGTTTGGTGATGCCACCCTTACTAAAACATTGATAGCAGGAATTATTGGTGTTACTCTAATTGCTATTATGTTGGTTTCTCTTTATCACTTTTCAGGTATTATTTCTAGTATTTCAGTTTTAATTTATTCATTTTTAGTATTTGCAGTTTTCTGGGTAGTAGGAGGAGTACTAACCCTACCTGGTATTGCTGCTTTAGTTTTAGGAATTGGTATGGCAGTAGATGCCAATGTTATTACCTTCTCTAGAATTAAAGAAGAACTTTATAAAGGTAAGAATTTACAATATGCTTATAAAGCAGGGACAAAATCAAGTCTTCGAGCTATAATGGATTCCAATCTTACTACCTTATTAGTAGCAATTATTATGTTTGTTTTTGGAGAATCTAGTGTAAAAGGTTTCGCTACTATGCTAATTATTACCATTGCTGTAACGATGTTTACAATGGTCCTATTGACACGTGTTTTATTGGGACTTTTTGTAAAAACAGGATTCTTTGATGATAAAACAAATCTATTTATTCGTGTAAACAAAAAGGATATTCCAGATATCAGTAAAAATGAAAAACAACGTGTAATGCCGTTTGCGAAAGTAGATTTCTTACGTCATACCAAAAAAGTTGTTGCTTTCTCCTTGATTATTGTAGTATGTGGCATCATCCTATTTGGAGTGAAGGGAATGAATCTAGGAATTGATTATCAAGCTGGTTCTAATATTACAATCGAGACGAGTGAAAAACTTAGTAAAACAGCCATACAGAAAGATTTAGAAGAATTACAGCTAGAAAGTAGTAGCATCTCCTTTAATGAAAATGAAGCAGATATACGTATTTCTGATGTATTAGGCGCTGCTCAAGTTAATAAAGTTAGTCACTATTTTGAAGATAAATATCAGGCAAAAGTGGATATTGGAGTGGTTTCTAATGTTGTAAAAGAAGAACTAACTAAAAATGCGATATTCTCTATTTTATTATCGCTTATTGGAATTATACTTTATATCTCTGTTCGTTTTCGCTTTAGTTATGCAATAGGCGCAGTAGTAGCACTTATTCATGATGTGCTTATTATTGTTTCTGTATTTGCTATTTTCCATTTGGAAGTATCTGTAATGTTTATCGCAGCGATTTTAGCTATTATCGGTTATTCTATCAATGATACCGTTGTTTGCTTCGACCGCATTCGTGAAAACTTACAAAAACAAAGTAACAAAAAGTTAAATGATGCTAGTTTTTCTGAGGTAATTAATCAAAGTATTCGAGAAACATTTACTCGTTCTTTGTATACCTCTATTACCACTATTTTGCCAGTTTTAGCCTTGATTTTCCTAGGCTCTAGTGAAATATTAAACTTTAATATTGCTATGTTAGTGGGACTTATTTCAGGAACATATTCATCTATATTTATAGCGCCATTAATATATTATTGGAAAGAGAAAAAAAATCTTGATAAAGGGATAGACACTAAGAGAAAAAATAAATATCATGATGATGTAGAAGAGAAGAAAATTAAAGGTGTTAATTGCTAAAAGACAATGAGGAGTGATGGCAATGTCTAAAAAACGTGAAATTTGCAAAGTAGATGAATTACTAGAAAAGGCAAAGACATATATAGACAATGATGAAGAAGTTGAAAAGGTAAAAAAAGCTTATGAATTTGCGTATGAAAAACATAAAGGTCAATATCGAAAAAGTGGGGAAGAATATATTATTCATCCCCTTAATGTTGCTTTGATTTTGACAGATATTTATGCTGATATTTCCACTCTCCAAGCAGCCCTAATGCATGATGTTTTAGAAGATTGTGATTGTACAAAAGAAGAGATGGAAGACCAGTTTGGAAAAGAAGTTGTTTTTTTGGTGCAGGGAGTTACCAAATTATCAAAGATTAACTTTTCAACGGAAAATGAGTATTTAATTGAATATTATAAAAAAATTATTGTAGGACTTAGTGAAGATGTAAGAGTAATTATTATAAAACTAGCAGATCGCTTGCACAATATGCGAACTCTTTGGGCTTTGCCAGAGGCAAAACAAAAAATAAAAGCAAAAGAGTCTATGGAGATTTTAGCACCAATTGCCCATCATTTGGGAATTCATAAAATCAAGAGTGAATTAGAGGATTTATCACTTCGTTATTTGAAACCCACAGTATTTTATGATATTGCTGAGAAGTTAAATAAATCTAAATTAGAGCGTGATAAGACAGTTTTAGAGATGCAGGAGATTGTATCGAATTTATTAACGGAGCATCATATTACTCATGAAATTAAGGGTCGTGCAAAAAGTATATATAGTATTTATAATAAATTAAATAAAGGAAGAAAGTTCAGTGATATTTATGATTTACATGCCTTGCGAATTTTAGTAAATACGGAACAAGAGTGTTATTTAGCACTAGGAATTATTCATGCGAAATTCAGACCTCTTCCTAACCGGTTTAAAGATTATGTTGCTATGCCAAAGGCCAATATGTATCAGTCTCTTCACACCACAGTGTTTGGCTTAGATGGTTATTTATTTGAAATTCAGATTCGTACTTATGATATGGATGATGTGGCTGAAAATGGTATTGCTAGCCATTGGGCATATAAAGAAAATAGAGATGCTAAGGCGAATATGCAATCAACAACCGAGCAAAAACTACAATTTTTTAAAGCTATTATGGATTTATCGAATGATAAACTATCTAGTGAAGAATTTGTAAATTCCGTAAAATCAGAAGTTTTGAATAACAATATTTATGTTTTTACTCCTAAAGGTGATGTAATAGAGTTGCCAAAAGGCTCTACTCCTATTGATTTTGCATATAAAGTGCATACCAAAGTTGGAGAAACTATGGTAGGGGCTATTGTAAATAATAGTATTGTTCCATTAAATTATGAACTTCAAAATAATGATATTGTTAAAATTAATACCAATAAATCATCTCATCCATCAAAAGAATGGATTCAAATCGTAAAATCCACACATACTAAAAATAAAATACGTTCCTATTTTACTAAAAATGAGCGAGAAATTTATATTGAACGTGGAAAAGAAAGTTTGGAAAAAGAACTTCGTAAGAGAAAACTTGCTTTCAATGAGTTTTTAAGCGATGGAAATATAAAACAAATTTGTAGTGAGCTTAAAATCAAAAATTTAGAGGAACTTTATTTAAGTATGGGGAATGGTAAGCATGCGCCTAATACTGTTATTAATATTATCACAAAAGAAGAGAAAATAGTTCCTAAGACTGCTAATGTTGGAAATCAAAATATAGATGCCAATGCTGATATTATTGTCTCTGGAATCGATCAAGTCAAAGTAAATTTAGCACAATGCTGTAATCCTATATTTGGAGATGATATTATTGGCTATATTACAATGGGAAATGGTATTAGTGTTCATCGTAGTAATTGTCATAATTTAGTATCCTTAGATGAACGTAATGTAGAAGTTTCGTGGAATCAAGTAAGTGATAAGAGATATTTATCTTATATCTTAATTCATGTTAAAGATACTTCTGATCATATGCTAGATATTATTCAAAAAACTAGTATGTTGGATATTCCTGTAGATTCTATTCATACAATAAATAAAGTTGGCGAGATTATTTATGAATTAAAAATTTATGTTCGTACGCTTTCTCATTTAAATAAACTATTATTAGAATTAGAAAAACAATCATATATTGAAAAGGTAGAGAGGATTCAACGATGAGAGTAATTGTACAGAGAAGTGGTTCTTCTAGTGTATGTGTGAATAAAAAAATAGTAGGTAGTATTGAAATGGGAGTTGTATTACTGATTGGTTTTACGGAAGGTGATACGGAAGAAAAGCTAGAATGGATGGCTAAAAAAATTGCTAATTTACGAATATTCCCTGATAATACGGGTATTATGAATCTTTCCTTACTTGATATTAGTGGAAGTATACTTGCTATTTCACAGTTTACTTTGTATGCTAGTTGTGAAAAAGGAAATCGCCCCAGCTATATGGCGGCATTAAAAAACGAAGAAGCTAGAAAACTATATGATGCATTTTGCGAAAAACTAAGGAAGTATGCGAAAGTAGAGACGGGGATTTTTGGTGCTGATATGGATGTTTCCATTCAAAATATTGGGCCCACAACCGTTATGTTAGAAAGGTGAGTTTATGGAAAATAAATTGAATTATCGTTTGTTAAATGTTACTTTGTTATCGCTTTTGATTTTACTTATTGCTAAAAATATTACAACATGGTGGGGATTTGTTAGTACCATTATTATGGTAATGATGCCGTTTATTATAGCATTTGTATTTGCTTATGCTTTGCATCCTCTTATCTTAAAATTAGAAGATAAGGGGATTCGTCATGGATTTTCAGTTACCATTGTTGTAGTTGCTGTTGTCTTAATTTTAAGTGCATTATTAGCAATTACACTTCCTCTTGTATATGAACAGTTAATATTGTTTTCTAAAATGGTCATTCAAGTAATGGAAGATGTTAGCTTAAAGTTTGATTTGAATTTAGGAAACATCGAGGTTAAGATTACAGACTTCTTTAATGAGGCCATCGCCAATGTTGGAAAACTAATATCAGATGGAACAGTCAATTTATTATCTAGATCAATCGGCTTCTTTGGATCTTTCATCGTTGGCTTTATTGCATGGATATATTTCTTAGCAGATATGAATAAAATTCGTCTTATAGTAAGTGGCTTTTTACGTGGTCTAAAAGGTAAGGCGTATCGTTATTTTAAGGCAGTAGATGAGGAGATTGGAAATTATATTAAGGGCCTTTCTATCTTTATGGTTATACAACTTATTGAATATTCACTATTATTCTTTTTTGTGGGACATCCAAACTGGTTGTTACTTGGAATTTTGGCATGTGTGACAACGGTAATACCTTATTTTGGAGGCTTAATTACTAATATTATTGCAGTTATTACAGCAAGTGTTGTCTCAACTCCAACTTTTATTGGCACAGCAATTATATGTCTTATTTTTCCTCAACTAGATGGTTATGTGATTTCGCCAAAAGTCTATGGTAAAACAAATAATGTAAATGCCTTGATTACCATTATGGTAGTATCTATTGGTGGGACTTTAGCAGGAATCTTGGGAATTATTGCAGCTCTTCCTGTGTATTTATTTGTTAGAACAACATACCATTTTTATATTGGTGATATTAAGAAAAGTGTGAAAAAGGTAGCAACTGTAAAATAAAGTAGGTGGAGTGTTTTTTTACAAATATTAAGTATAAAAATAAATGACCTATAATAGATTAATGTATAAGAGAATGATGAATATTCTCTTTTTATTTGGAATTTATTTGACATTCTTTTATGAGTACTATAGACTGAAAATAGGTGAAAAAATGGATAATTATTTATATGAGAGAGAACTTAGAGAAAAGAAAATCACTCTAATTGCAGGAGTAGATGAGGTAGGAAGAGGACCTTTAGTGGGTCCAGTGGTGGCTGCATGTGTTATCTTGCCAGAACATTTTTCGTTAGAAGGACTTACGGATTCTAAAAAACTAAGTGAGAAAAAACGAGAATACTTCTTTGATGAAATAAAACGACAAGCATTAGGAATTGGCATTGGTATTGTTGATGAAAGACGAATAGATGAGATTAATATTTATGAAGCTACCAAGGAAGCGATGAAAGAAGCAATTTCATCTTGCACTGTTGTGCCTCAACATGTCCTAATTGATGCTATGCCACTAGATATAGACATTCCCACCACTTCTATTATTAAAGGTGATTTAAAAAGTATTACCATTTCAGCTGCCTCTGTGATAGCTAAGGTAACACGAGATAGAATGCTAGCAGAACTTGATTCTAGATATCCTATGTATGATTTTATTCATAATAAAGGATATCCCACCAAAAAGCATTTGGAGGCAATTTCTAAGTATGGTATTATAGAAGAACACCGCAAGAGTTATGGTCCAGTGAAGAAGTACTTAGAGGAGACTAAATAGATGGCTTTTTATGAAAATTATAAGGGGAAGGCTATTCAATTTTCTATTGCACAAGATATGCTAGATAAACGCCTGTCAACTGATGGTATTGATATGTTTAAATTGATTCGTCAAAGTAATACAAAGGGTGAATTTCGTCAACACGTAAAAAAATCACTTTACTTTTCAGAACGGACAGATGTTTATGATTTTAGCCTTATGATGGGATTACAATTTGGTGTATTTAATTTCTATTGTTATCAAGATATAGATAAAACTCTTAAAAAGAAGTTTATCATTTGTAATCCAACTCCCAAAAAGACAGCAATGCTTTTTCAAAATCATGGAGATTCTATTTTACTTTATTTAAACCAACAATATGGTATTTTAGAACAGGATGCTTATAATATTGTTAAGAGAATGTTTCATCTAAACAATAATAACTTGTATTATCATGAGGAAGTCGTAGAAAATATCGGAAAACTAGTAATTTCTTATTTTTTATATTTTACGAATAAAAAATTAGCGAATAATCCATATGTTGTGAATCATTTTTTAGAAAGTGGACGTGCTCTTTCTTATTTTAAAGAATGTAATTACACAAGAAAAGTAAAATATTAATCTTTTTTTAATTATTGGATTATAATATAAATAGTATTTGACAGAAACGAAAAATTAGATTATAAATATACAGGAGAGGATGACTTTATGAAAAAAAATTTAGTAATTGTCGAAAGTCCAAGTAAAAGTAAGACTATTGAAAAGTATTTAGGAGATAATTATAAAGTAGTATCGAGTAAAGGACATATTAGAGACTTAGCGACAACAGGAAAATATGGACTAGGGGTGGATATTGAAAATGGGTTTCAACCCAACTATATACCAATTTCTAGACAAAAAAAATTAATCACCGAGTTAAAAAAGGATGTAAAAGACAGTGATATGGTTTATCTAGCAAGCGATCCGGACCGAGAGGGAGAAGCAATTGCATGGCATTTAAAGGATACTTTGGGCGTTAAAGATAATCAATATAAGCGAGTTTTGTTTAATGAAATTACTCATGATAAGGTATTAGAAGCGATAGCACATCCTACTGTTATTGATGATAATCTAGTGCATAGTCAAGAAACTAGACGTATTCTAGATCGAATTATAGGATTTCGTCTTAGTAAATTATTACAAAATAAAATTGGTGCTAAAAGTGCAGGACGTGTACAAAGTGTTGCTTTAAAGTTAATCGTAGATAGAGAACGAGAGATTGTTGCTTTCGTTCCAGAAGAGTATTGGACGGTAACTGTCCATTTTGAAGACTTTGATGCCAATCTTTATCAATATCAAAATCAAGATATTGAACTAAAAACAGAGGCAGAGGCTGATAGCGTTTTAGAAGGTTTATGTGATGTTTATACTGTTGCTAAAAAAGAAGAAAAGGCAAAAAATAAAAATAGTAAATATCCATTTATTACTTCTACTTTACAACAAGAAGCATCTACAAAATTAGGTTTTCCTGCTAAAAAGACAATGATGATTGCACAAAAATTATATGAAGGTGTTGATCTTGCCAATGAGACTGTTGGATTAATTACTTATATGAGAACAGACTCTATCCGTTTAAGTGATGAGTTTGTAAATCCTGCCCTTCATTATATCGAAGAAAACTATGGTAAAAATTACGTTGGTTATGTTAAAAAAAGTAAAAAAACCGAGAATGTTCAAGATGCCCATGAAGCAATTCGACCTACAAGTATTATGCGAACTCCACTTGAGGTAAAAGCCTATCTAAAAAGTGATGAATTTAAACTATATAGTTTAATTTATAAAAGAACACTTGCTTCCCTAATGGCACCAGCTAAGGTAAATCAAACAACTATTATTTTAGAAAATAGGGATTATACCTTTAAAGCTACTGGACAAGTTCTTATATTCGATGGCTATTTGAAAGTGTATGCTGATTATGAGTCTAGTGAAGATAAAATTTTGCCAAAACTTGCAGAAAGAGATCGAAGAGTAAGTCGGGATGTGGAAAAAGAACAACATTTTACAAAACCTCCTGCCAGATATACAGAAGCAAAATTAATAAAAGAGATGGAAGAGTTAGGAATTGGAAGACCTTCTACCTATGCTAAGACGATGGATACGATTAAAGAAAGAGGCTATGTTGTCCTTGAAGAGAAAAAATTCAAACCAACAGATATTGGTGTTGAAACAACTGATAAATTGCAGGACTTTTTTGCGGATTTGATTAATGTAGAATATACAAGACAAATGGAAGAAGAACTAGATGAAATTGCCGATGGCAAAATGGTTTGGAATCAAGTACTAGATGGGTTTTATAAGTTATTTGAACCAAGGGTTTTAAATGCTTTTAATGATATGGAAAAAAAGGCGCCTGTAGAAGTTGGAGAAGATTGTCCAGAATGTGGAAGTCCTCTAGTTATTCGAAAGGGACGCTATGGCCAGTTTACTGCTTGTAGTAATTACCCAGAGTGTAAATACATTAAGAAAGAGGAAAAGGAAGAAAAAGTGGTGATGGATTGTCCATTGTGTCAGGGTAAAGTTGTTGAAAGAAAGACAAGACGAGGCAAAGTATTTTATGGCTGTAATCAATACCCTAAATGCAAGTTTGCCTCTTGGGACTTGCCAGTAGAGGGTAGTTGTCCAAAATGTGGTGAATTTTTAGTAGAAAAAAATAATGAAACGAAATGTAGTAAATGTGATTATATACAAGATACTACTGATGGAAAAGAAAAATAGTTTTTGCTGATTTACAACTGTACTTAGAAATGCTAAAATTAATATAGGTGAAATATATGAGTAAATATAGTTTGTGGTTTGATTCTTTAGAAAATGTTCAACTTTATGAAATGAAATTTCTAAATTTTCCAAAAAAAATGCAAGAAGATCCCATTATTTTTCATCGTTTTAAAATTTGTAAATGTTTACAGTTTCAGATAGACGGGCAGGTAAGAGATAAGTTTTTTATAGAAGAGATAGATTCCTTGTTAGCAGGCTATAAGAATGAGGGGGATTTTCGTAATGCTTTAAGAAAGTATTATAAAACTTATGATATTCATGCAAAGGAAAGCTTGATAGCAACCTATAAAATGCGTGATGAGATAAAACAGGTAGAACTAGTTTATGATAGTCAACTTTTACAAAAATATGCACTTCTTGAACGAAGAAGAAAAAAGAAATCTATCAAGAGTAGGCAGCTTCCTAAATCAGAGGAATTGCGCTTGTTTTATCTTTCTTTACTTAAATTTGTGGAAGATGAAAATAAGCGTGAGCTTCTGCTCCATCCTTTACAGTTACCATATCAAATCACATTGGAAGAGGCTCAATCCTTGAATCACTTGTTGCCTTCTAATGGCTATAAGGCAGCTTGCACTTTGCGGGATGTTTTAGAAGAATATGCTTATTTAATAGATCTTCGAAAAAGAAAAGAAGAAAGGTTTTTGTCTACTTCTGAGGAAGATGCTGAGATAAAACAGAAAAAGTCACTAGGCTATGATGTGTTATGTCAGAATTACACAACTTTACGTAAGACAATTTTATTTATGAAAAAATGTGATGATTTTATCCAAAGGGATAAGACTCATCAAGAACAGATAAATAGTTCTCAATTGAAATTATTTTCAAATAAGGAAAATGAATTATATTATTTAGATGATGAATTAAGTAAAAAAGTAGAAGAAGATTTAAGATTACACGAAGAGTATCAGGAAGAATTGTTTGAATTTTCCCGTGACTTGGATAAAAAAAGAAAGGAAAAATATGGGGATGGTAGCATCATTGATGAGACAGATGATTATTCCTTTAAGAAGGTAAATAGATGGACAGATTAGAGGAATTTTTAGATTATTTAGTTTATCAAAGAAACTATTCTCATTATACCGTAGAAAGTTATAAACATGATCTTTGTGACTACTTTGATTTTTTAGAAAAAGAAGCTTTAGATTATAAAGAAATCGCTTATAGTGATGTTCGATTTTATTTAATGTATTTGAAGGATAAAAAGAAAGAGAAAAATTCTTCTATTAACCGTAACCTTTCTTCTATTCGTAGCTTTTACAAATATTTACAAATGAAAAATATCATTGAAAATAATGCCTTTTCTTATGTTTGTGGTCCTAAAAGAGAGAAAAAGCTTCCTCGCTATTTTGAGTATAACGAATTGGAGGTGTTATTTGAGACACCTGATAAGACAACCGCATTAGGACAGAGGGATTTGCTTCTTTTAGAATTGTTATATGCTACAGGAGTTCGAGTAGGAGAGCTTGTTCGCATTAAACTAAATGATATTAATGGCAAAGATATGACTATTAATATTCTTGGAAAGGGAAATAAAGAAAGAATCGTTGAATTTGGAGAGTATGCCCAAGATATTTTAAATCTTTATTTGCAAGATGGCCGCCTTCTTTTAAATAAGAATCATAATGATTATCTATTTTTAAATCATCAAGGGAATATGTTAACAGAGCGAGGAGTCCGATATATTCTTAATAATCTCATAAAAAAAACATCCTTAAATAAAAGTATTTCTCCTCATATGTTAAGACATACCTTTGCCACTCATCTTTTAAACGAGGGATGTGATTTATTAACGGTTCAAAAACTTTTAGGACACGAAAGTATCTCTACTACTCAAATATATACTCATGTAACGACAGAACATTTAAAAGACGTTTATTATCATTCTTTTCCGAGAGCTAAAATGCCACCTAAGCGATAATATATTGTGTTTGAATAGCGCAGAAATAAAGACAAGATAATAAGTAGTAGAAACGAAAAACACTATCATTTTGTAATGAAGTGTTTTATTGTGCAATGATTACTGCTATCTTCGATGATGAAGTGTGATATTTGTATTAGTAGTTTATGGTAACATTTACAAGTTATCTGAATTATAGAAGTTATTTAGTATTTTTTTGTACTTTATTAATTCCAATCATGCTTCCTAAGATTGATGTAAATGTAATAATTAAGTCATATAGAAGCATTTTTACTTTCATATCAGATTGAAAAATGAAAAGTGTTATTAAAAAAAGAAGCAAGACAATCATCATGGCAAACTTAAACCCTTCTAAATAGGCATTTTTCTCAGATCGTACTCCAACCTTTACACTGCTAGTAAAAATGACTATTAAGATGCAAAATAAATTTAACCACTTAAAAAGAACGTTACCTATAATATTAAAATAATATAATGTACTTGTTAATGTTAGAAAAACTACAAACCATAATAATGTAAATAAATATAACTTATAATACTTTTTTATAAATTTCATATGTCACCTCTTACTAAAATTTATGAAAATGTATAAAAATTATGTCTTATTATCAATATATTGTTAGGTGATAATAGTGAAATATTTTTTAGTATTAGAAAGAACGTTGTTATTTTATGTAATTATTACAATTGTATATCGCTTTATGGGAAAAAGAGAAGTAGGAGAGCTTAGTATTCTTGATTTAATTGTGTCCATTTTAATCGCAGAACTAGCGGCTATTGCCATCGATAAATATAAAGAGAGTATCTTTTTATCTATTATTCCGATGGTAGCATTAGTAATAATTCAAATAATCGTTGCTAAAATTTCCCTGAAAAGTAGTAATGTTCGCAGTGTGGTAGAAGGGGAACCATCTGTCATTATTAATCGTGGGAAAGTGGATTTTCAAAGTATGTTAAAACAACGATATAATTTAGATGATTTATTAACACAATTACGTGATAAAGGGATTCGTAGTATAGAGGAAGTTGACTATGCAATTTTAGAAACGAGTGGGAAGCTTTCTGTTTTTGAAAAAAAAGAAAACAAAATAGGGGATTATCCCCTTCCAGTTATCTTAGATGGGAAAATTCAAGAGGATGTTTTATTACAAATAAAAAAATCTAAAAGTTGGCTAGAAGAGGCCTTAAAAGAAGAACAAGTAGAAGGTCAAAATGTATTTTATGCATTCTATCGTAATCAAAGGTTATTTTTAATAAAAAATGAAACTGTTAAATAGACAATGTTTGCATTTTTTCTTTAGTACAATAAAAATGGTGATTTTATGAAATATAAGTTAGTTGTTCTGATAACATGCTTAGTAACATTAATTTTCTTACTTCCTAGTAATACAAGGGGAAAACAGAGTACAAAAGAAGAGGTAAGAGGTGTTTTTTTCTCATACATTGAACTTAAAAATTATCTATATGGAAAAGATGAGAAAACTAGTAAAAAAAATATACAGAATATAATAAAAACGGTAAAAAAGAATAAATTAAATTTGCTTATTTTACAAGTCCGGCCTTTTTCAGATGCAATTTATCCATCAAAGCTATTTCCAACATCGCGTGTAGTGGTAGCAAAAGAGGGGGATAAACTTCCCTATGATTATTTAGAGTATTTTATTAAACAGGCTCATAAACAAAAAATTAAGGTTCATGCCTGGATTAATCCTTATAGAGTGAGTTCTACTACAGATACTAATCTTCTCCATATTTCCAATCCGGCTTATAAATGGTTAGGTACTTCTCATGTAGAAGCAAGTGCTGAGATGGGAATTTATTATAATCCTGCTAGTGAGGAAGTGAAGAAATTAATTGTCGATGGCGTAGAAGAGTTGGTCGAAAACTATGATATTGATGGTATTCATTTTGATGATTACTTTTACCCTAATAAAACGATTGATTTAGTTAGTTATGAGGAAAGTGACAAAAAAGAATCATTATATGAGTATCGACTTAACAATGTAAATGATTTAATAAAAAGGGTTTATAAAGTGGTGCATAAAAAGAAAAATTGTGTATTTGGCATTTCTCCACAAGGAAATATTGAGAATAATTATCAAACCCAATTTGCTGATGTTAGAACTTGGGCTACTAAAAAAGGATATGTGGATTATCTTATGCCTCAAGTTTATTACGGATTTTTTAACGAAGTAAAACCTTATTATGATGTTATACGTGAATGGAATAAATTAGTTCAGGGGAATGTTTCTTTGTATTTCACCTTAGCGCTTTATAAAACAGGAGTTGTCGATGCTTTTGCGAAAAGTGGTTCTAATGAGTGGATTGAAAAAGATGATATCCTAAAAAGGGAAGTTATCCTTGCAAGAAACCTAAAACGTTATGCTGGCTTTTCTATTTTTCGTTATGATTATCTTGTCAATCAAGAAGTACAAGTGGAAAATACCGTAAAAGAAGTTGAAAATTTATTAGAAATTTTAAAATAATTCTGTACTTCTTTTAAAAATTTGTTATACTTAAAATAATAAGAGGGTGTTTGTATGAAAAGTAGAGGATTTACATTAATTGAACTTTTAGCAACTTTAACAATTCTTGGTATTATTATGGCTATTGCTGTTCCGAATGTTATGAGTATATTAGATAAAAATAAAAGAACAACTTATTTGGAAGATGCTAAAAAATTGGTAACACAGGCAGAATATAAATTTCGAATGTCACAGTCGATTGATAAACCAGCCGATGGAGAATGTGTTGTTTTTCGTATGAAAAGTTTAGATGTAAGTGAAATAAAAAAAGGTCCAGAAGGTTCTTTGTATGATACTGAGAATAGTTTTGTTGCAATTCGCTATAATGGTAGTAGCTATCAATATGGTGTGTTAATTTATGAAGCTAATAAAAAGCGTGGGGTAAAACTAGTAAATAGTGAAAAATTAAACGAAGAGACGGCAATGATGAATTATATTAATGAAAATATAACTTCTTCAGCGATTTCCCTAGGCAGTACTATATCTGGAGAAGATTTCAGTTGTAAAGTTGTAAATATCATTTAGGTCAGGATAAAATTTTATTGACGGAGCATAAAATCCTGTGCTATTATAAAGGTATAGTATAAGATGGAGGATAATGAAGTGAGAAAGATAAAAAATAAGGGTTTTACATTAATCGAGTTATTAGCAGTTATTATTATTTTAGGTATTTTAATGGCTGTTGCAATTCCTTCAATGACTAAGTATATTGAAAATTCAAAAAAGGATGCTTTCTGGCAAACTGCCAAAACTTATATCAATTCAGCTCGATTTGGTTTATTAAATGATGAATATTCAAATACGAATGGAGAAATTTGTAGCCTACCTGCTACAGGAGAGGCAACCGTTGTACCAACTTCGATTATTGAGCTTACAAAAGGAAGTAAGAAATCTGCATGGAATAAAGATTTATCTGTAAGTTATGTTATTTGTGTAGATGATGGAACTCCTGAGAAACCAAAATATGTTTATTATTATGCAGGAAAAGATACAGATAATAATGGAATTCCTTCACCAATCCAAGAAGACGCTTTAATTAGAAATACAGTAAAGAAAAAGGGTGCTGCAGCAGCAACACAGCCTGGACTAAATGCTACATTAAATTTAGGTAGTGGAACAAAAACAGTTACACAAGTGTGTTCTTAATGATATAATAGGCCTAAGTAGTTAGGTTTTTCTTTTGGAAAAAAGGGAGGTAGTTTATGTTAATTTTAGGAAGTCATGTAAAATTCCAACGAAATAGTCAAATTATGGGAAGCTTAGAAGAGGCCTTAAGTTATAATGCAAATACATTTATGTTTTATACAGGTGCTCCTCAAAATACTTATCGGGGTCATATTGATTTAGAAAAAGTAAAAGAGGCAAAAAGGAAGATGGAAGATCTAGGCCTTGATTATTCTAAAGTTGTGGTTCATGCCCCTTATATTGTAAATATTGCAAACGATAAAGATCCTGATAAATATGAGTTTTCGATTTCTTTTTTAAAACAGGAGATTAAAAGATGTGAAGAGCTAGAAGTATATAATATGGTCTTACACCCTGGAAGTCATGTAGGACTTGGTGTAGAACGAGGTATTCAAAATATTAAAAAAGCTTTAAATGAGATATTAAAGGATAGTAAAGTGACTATTCTTTTAGAAACAATGGCTGGTAAAGGGACAGAAGTCGGTTCTCGTATTGATGAGATGAAATCCATTATAGATGGTTTAGAAGATAAAAGTCATATTGGACTTTGTCTTGATACCTGTCATTTAAATGATGCTGGTTACGATGTTTTAAATTTTGATAAAATATTAGATGAAATCGATGAGAAAATAGGACTGGATTATGTAGGTTGCGTTCATATTAACGATAGCAAGAATATAAGAGAATCACATAAAGATCGCCACGAAAATTTTGGGTTTGGTAGTATCGGATTTGATAGCCTATTAAAAATTGTTTATAATAAACGATTAGAGAGCATTCCAAAGATTTTAGAGACACCTTATGTTGATAGAGAATATCCTCCTTATAAATATGAAATAGAAATGATTCATAATAAGAAATTTAATGAGAATTTAATGGAAAATATTAAAAATGGAAAATAAAAAATGCCACTATAAGATAGTGACGTTTTTATATAGAATTATTTAAAAAACTTGTTTTTTGTCGTAATATATTTCTTGGCTATTTCCTCATAAAGCGTTATACTAAGATAAGGTTTTATTTGTTTTAATGTTTCAAAACCATCCTCTTTTAAAAGCTCTTTATAGTTATTTTTAACAAACTGATAGACTGTTTTAACTTCCTCATCAGTAATAGCAACCCCTTGTTTAACAACATAGTCTTTGACATCATTTTCAGTGAGGGTTTGAATATAGCCTTCAATTAACTTATCGTACATAATACTCTCCTCATAAATAATATATGCAAAAGATATAGAAAATTTCATTAGAATAAGAAAGGATATTGTACATGAAAAAAAATCTAAATAAAAAAAAGAAATCAAAAAAGCAAGTAGTTGAAAAAGTTTTGAAAAGACGTTCCCTTATTTTTATGTTTATTATTTTATGTTTATTTACAGTTGTTTCTATGAAACTGGCAGATGTTATGATTGTAGATGCAAAAAAGTATAAGAAGAGTTTAAAGGAACTTACTTATACCAAAGTAGAAGGACCTTCTTCACCACGTGGAAGAATTTATGATCGTAATGGAAAAATTATTGTCGATAATAAAGCTATTAAGACAATTTATTACAAAAAAGATAAAGCGACTACTACAGAGGAAGAACTAAAACTTGCCTATTTAGTAGCCCCACACTTAAATTTAGATAGTTCCAAACTACAAGATAGAAATAGACGAGAATTTTATTTAGTAAAAAATAAAGAAAAAGTAAAAAAATTAATTACGGAGGATGAATGGAAAAAATATAAATCACGTGAGATTTCTAGTAGTGATATAGAAAAATTACAGATCGAGCGAATTAGCGAAGAAGAGTTGAATGCTCTTTCAGAAGAAGATAATAAGGCTGCTTATTTGTTTTATTTAATGAATAAGGGATACACTTATGATGAAAAGACAATTCGTACAGATGATGTATCAGAAGAAGAATATGCTTATATTGCTGAAAATAATCAAACGCTAGGTGGTTTTAATGTAAAACTGGATTGGGAAAGAGTTTATCCCTATGGGGATACGTTTCGTACATTTTTAGGCAATGTTTCCTCTTCTAATTCAGGAATTCCGTTAGAAGAGAAAGATCATTATCTATCTCTTGGCTATTCTTTAAATGATCGAGTAGGAATTTCTTATTTAGAGAAGCAATATGAAGAGTATTTGCATGGAACAAAGGATATTTATCAAGTAGTAAATCGACATGAACTAAAACTTTTAAAGGAAGGAAAGCGTGGCAATGATATTGTACTTAGTATTGATATTGAATTGCAAAAAGAAGTAGAACGTATTTTAGGAGAACAAGTTATACAGACTAAGAGTGAACCGAATACCAATTTTTATGATCATAGCTTTGTGATTATTCAAGAACCTAGTACAGGAGAGATTTTGGCAATGACGGGAAAACAGGCAGTGAATATAGGAGGAACTTATGAAATAAGGGATTATTCTCCTTCTATTTTAACTTCTCCCATGACGCCAGGATCTGTCGTAAAAGGCGCTTCTATGTTAGTCGGATATAATGAAAATGCAGTAAAAATAGGGGAATATATGTTAGATGAATGTATCAAAGTAGCAGGGGTTCCAGAAAAATGTTCTTCGCAAACATTGGGAGTTATAAATGATATTACGGCTCTTGCTAAATCTAGTAATGTTTATCAGTTTAAAATCGCTATGCGTATTGCAGGTCGTGAATATAGTAGAGAGATGGCTATGCCATTTAGTCAGAGTGCTTTTGATAAGTACCGTAATATGTATCATTCTTTTGGTTTAGGAGTAAAAACGGAAATCGATTTACCGATTGAGAGTTTAGGATACACTAGCGAAGACAAGCGAGCTGGTAATTTATTAGATTTTGTCATGGGACAATATGAGACATATACCCCAATTCAACTTTCTCAATATATTACTACTATTGCCAATGGCGGCTCTAGATTACAACCTCACTTGTTAAAAGAAATTAGAGAATCTACAGATGATGCCAGTTTAGGTAATATTATAAAATCTTTTGATGTGAATGTTATGAATACAATTGATACTAAGCCAGAGTATATGGCCCGTGTAAAAGAAGGCTTTCATGCTGTTACTATGAGCGCGGGAGGATACGGAAGAAATTATATGGAAGATCGGTATGATCCAGCAGGTAAAACGGGGACCTCTCAAAGTTTTATCGATACAGACAATGATGGTAATATCGATACAGAAACAATCTCTACAGCCTTTATTGGCTATGCCCCTAGTACTAATCCTAAAATGACTATTACCGTAACTTCTCCTAACTCTTCTAACCCTAAT
Organism: uncultured Bacilli bacterium; assembly: GCA_910586195.1. GTDB lineage: Bacteria > Bacillota_I > Bacilli_A > RF39 > UBA660 > MGBC119817. Next base: position 4,685 of record CAJUHO010000010.1, on the reverse strand, counting down.
ACAGGAACTGACTATGCCTCTTTAGTGACTATGAGAATTACGAAGGCAGTTAGTAGTAAATTTTTTGAGTTATATCCATTATAAAAAGAAAATAAGTTTCCTATTTTGATGAAAGTTAGGTATTAAATAAGATAGAAAACGCTTTTTCCTATAAAAATGTTTTGCAAATAAGGATTTTTCTGTTATAATACCTATAGACGTAAGGAGGGATAAAAATGGCTAAATTAGGAAATAGACAAAAGAAAACTCTTGTTTGTAGCGAATGTGGTGAAGAAAATTATCGTGTTTCTAAAAATGTAAAAAATACAACAGAACGTCTAGAGATTAGTAAATATTGTCCTAGATGTAAGAAACATACAACACACAAAGAGAAGAAATAGGAGGTAAGAAATGCACAGTCAATTTCAACCATTTACCGATTATCAAGCACTAATTGAAATGCAAGCTAATCAACTATTACATGAGAGCGATAAAAGTAATAATCGAGACTTTAAGATTCATAATGAAAAAATTATGAAGACCACTTCTCATGTTAAAATTCTAAGGATTGGTAAAAAATAATAGAAAAGTTTTCTTTTTCTAAGAGAGGAGAGAATATAGTGATAAATGTTAATGATATAAAAAATGGCATGACTATCATGATTGAAGGTAATATCTACCAGGTTGTAGAGTTCTTACATGTAAAACCTGGGAAAGGTTCTGCATTTATGAAGACAAAACTTCGTAATTTAAGAACAGGCGGTATTGTGGAGAGAACATTTAATACTAATGTAAAGTTTGAAAAAGCCAACATTAATAAAATGAATGCTCAATATTTATATAATACAGGGGATGTTTATTTCTTCATGAATATGGAGTCTTATGAACAATTAGAATTAACAAAAGACCAAATTGGAGATAGTGTTAATTATTTAATTGAGAATATGAATGTCTATGTTATTTTGTATGAAGGAGAATTATTAGGAATTGATTTACCTGATAAAGTAGAATTTACTGTCGTGGAAACAGAACCTGCTGTTCGTGGCAATACGACAAATAATGCTATGAAGGATGCTAAAGTAGAGACAGGAATGACAGTAAAAGTTCCATTATTTATTGAACAAGGCGAGAAAATTTTAGTAACTACCGCTGATGGAAAATACTCATCACGTGCTTAAAATATTTAAACTGAAATATTGGTTTAAATATTTTTTTATGTATTAAAAGCCTTTTCTAATTTAAATTTATAAATAGTTTTAATATAGGTGGAAGGAGTTCGAATTTTATTTTGAATTTTTCTCTTTTAGAATATAAACGTTGTAAACTGTTTTTTTCTTTGTTACAATAAAAGTAATGAGGTGACATATGAAGACGGTAATTATTACAGGAGGTTCATCAGAAATTGGCGAAAAAATAGCGGAAGAATTTTCTAAAAGGAAATATAATATAATTTTAACTTATTTTCAAAATCTTGAAAAAACGATGGCAATAGCTGAAAAGTTAAAACAAGACTATCAGATAAATGCTTATGCCATCAAATGCGATTTACATATAGAAGATGATATTGAAAAGTTAGTGAAAACGATTAAGCAGTATGGATACCATATAGATGTGTTAATTAATAACGCTGCTGTTTGTTATGACTCTTTATATACAGATAAAACGAAGGATAAATTCATGGATACAATGGAAGTAAATGTTGTGGGCACCTTTTTAATTAGCAAAATCGTAGCAGAGGAGATGTGGCAACAACAAAATGGTGTTATTATTAATATAGCATCTACTAACGGGATGAGACAGTATTATCCAATGACTATTGATTACGATGCGTCAAAAGCGGCTGTAGTTTCTCTTACACACAATCTTGCCCTTGCTTATAGTCCTTATATTAGAGTAAATGCAGTATCTCCTGGTTTTATAGGTACTAAAAAGGAAATAGAGGGTTTAGATGAAGAATACTTAAAAAGTGAAATGGATAAAATTTTTTTGAGACGACTAGGAACTCCCGAAGAGGTTGCTAAGACCGTTTATTATTTGGCAAGTGAGGATGCTAGTTATATTAATAATACTGTTATAGAAGTAGATGGAGGAACGCGCTGATGAAAATAGAAGATATAGTAACAGAACAAGAAAAATTGTTACAGAAAAAATTTTTAGAAATCGATGAGATAGAAATGCTAAATACCAAAAAGGTCTTAGAGGCATTTCAAAAATACCAAGTATCAGAGAGCGATTTTGCCTCAACGACAGGGTATGGATATAATGATATAGGTAGAGATAAAATTGAATGTATTTTTGCAGACGTTTTGGGGGCAGAAAAGGCCCTTGTTAGGAGCCAATTTATCTCTGGCAGTCATGCGCTTACAGTAGCACTTTTCGCTCTGCTACGGCCAGGAGATTTGCTTTTAAGTATTTCTGGGAAACCCTATGATACTTTAGATGAAGTGATTGGAATTAAAGAGAATGCAAGTAGTTTAGCATCTTATAACATTCACTATGAACAAATCGATTTAGTAAATGATGATTTTGATGAGGAACTAATTGTGGAGTTTTTAAGGAATCATTCTGTAAAAGTAATTGAGATTCAAAGATCTAAGGGATATTCTACGAGGAAGAGTTTAAGCAATGATAAACTTGCATCCATTATTCAAAAAATTAGAAGAGTCTCTTCTGATGTCATTATTATGGTTGACAATTGTTATTGTGAGTTTGTGGATGCTCGCTCTCCCTTGGATATTGGCGCTGATATCGTTGTGGGATCTTTAATAAAAAATTTGGGTGGTGGTATTGCGCCAAATGGGGCCTATATTGCTGGTAGAAGTGATTTAGTTCATTTATGTGCTGAGAGACTTACGCTTCCTGGAGAAGGAGAAGAAGTAGGACCTACTCTTGGAATTAATAAGCAAATACTACAAGGTATTTTTATGGCTCCTAGTGTGGTAGCAAGTGCCTTGAAAGTTGCAGTTTTAACAGCACAGGTGATGGAACAATTGGGCTATATCGTAGAGCCACGTGTCCAGGATGAAAGAGTAGATATTGTACAAAATATTGTTTTTCAAGATAAGAAGAAATTAATTAATTTTACAAGGGGTATCCAAAAAGCTTCGCCGATTGATTCTCATGCGTTAGTAGAAGCATGGGATATGCCTGGCTATGATGATAAGGTAATTATGGCATCAGGAAGTTTTACACAAGGTTCTTCTATAGAGCTTTCTTGTGATGGCCCGATTCGTGAACCATTCATTGCTTATATGCAAGGATCACTCACTTATTCATATGGAAAGTTAGGATTGATTCAAGCAATTAAATATTTGAATGGGGAAGAATAAAAATGAAAGTACCAAGAGAGTGGAATAATGACTCCTATTATAAATTTCAACAAGATTTATTGCTGTTGCAAGATAAAACTTATCAGGAGTTTAATTTTAAAATTGTATATACCGATTATAAAAAAATAGGGATTAGAACTCCTATTCTGAAAGATATTGCCAAAAAGATTTTAAAGGGAGATGCAATTTCCTTTTTAGAAGTTGTAAAGGACGATTATTACGAAGAAGTAATGTTAGAAGGAATTGTCATCTCATTATTAAAAGATATCGATGATTGCCTTTATTATTTTAATCGTTATCTTGAGAAAATCGATAATTGGGCATTTTGTGATATAACAGTCTCAGGAATGAAAATCGTAAAAGATTATAAAGCTGTTTTTTGGAAAAGAATAAAGAAGTACTTAAAAAGTAAAAATGAATATATCGTTCGAATAGGACTTATATTTTTACTTAATTACTATGTAGAAGATAAGTACATCAGTAAAATTTTTAAGTTTTGTAATGGAATAAAAGTAGATACTTATTATGTGAATATGGCTATCTCTTGGTTGGTTAGTGAATGCTTTTTCTATGATAAAGCTAAAACAATTTTGTTTTTAAAGCAAAATAAATTAAATAAGTTTACGCAAAATAAGACAATTGATAAAATTCATGATTCATCGCGTGTAAGTAGTCCAGACAAAATTGCTGTATTACAGTTTAGAAGGTAATGAATTTTAATTTTTAAAGGCGCAACCCTTGCGTTTTTTTTTTTTTTTTTTTTTTTTTGGTACGATAAGGATATCCGAAGATTAGGAAAGTAAGAGGGATATGAGGAGATGTATAAAGTGTTAGGAAAAATAAAATATCGATGGAAGAGACTAAAGGAGAATCATTATATTATGTTGATCGGAATTATGAGTTTATTTTTAATTGTGGGAGGATTTTCTTATGCATTATTTACGTCTAATACAGAAGGAAGAGGGTCCTTAAATATCGTAACAGGAGAAATTGTTGCAACAATAGAAAGTGAAAGTTTAGATAGAAATTATAGAATAACTATAAAAAGCGGAGAAAGTAAAGAAATCGTAATTACTTTAAAAAATGAAAATGAAAGAGATGCTAAGTTTAATTTTTGGTATGAGGCAGGAAATGGGGTGTATGTATATAATGACAGTTATAACAGTGAAAATGGTATTGTTCCAGATGAGAATGGAATGATAATAGAAAAAGATGAAAGTAGAATTTATAGCCTAACAATTACAAATACTACAAATAGTGAGCAAGAAGTAACATTCGGTAGTACTGGTGGACTATATAATAAGGAATTATCATTTCCCAGCGATAAAAGAAGAATAGAAGTATTAGAACCCATATTAGATGAAAATATGATAAGAG
>CAJUHO010000009.1 GCA_910586195.1 uncultured Bacilli bacterium | reverse complement strand
TTATTGTATCAAAAAGCCGCACCTGATGGTGCGGTTGAAATTTCAATTTAGGAAACGATAAAAATTTTTATCGTTTTTCTTTTGTATAAATCAAACATGCATCTTGCGTATTTGAAAAATAAGCAGGAAAATAAACATAACTATATGCCTCTTCAAAGAATACTTCTTCTCGTAATTCTTTATTAAAAATGGGAAGCTCATCACATGCTTGATTGTTATTAGGATCATAAATATAAGAAATAATTTTTCCATCCTCTTTTAAAAATGTACTATAGTTTCTGATTAAATCTTTATATACTTTTAATTTTTCTCTAGGATTCTTATTATTATATATTGAATTGGGATAACTAATGATATTAGACAGGTATATGATATCATACATTCTGCTTAATTCATTTGGTAATGTTAAAATATCACATTCTTTTAAGTTTATGTCTACAAAGGGAAGCCTTTGTGCTAATTTCTGATAATTATCTTTTTTCATATAGTTTGTAAATTCTTCCTGTTCATAGTATGGAAGTCCATCATAAAAAAGACCAGTGCTGATTTGTTGTTTGTTAAATTTACTGAACATGTCTTGCCAAAATATATAGGCATCTTGTGTTAAATTTCTGCTGATATTATTAAAAATAGTAGGATTGAGTGTTAAATCAGAAATCGATTCATAATAACCATTTAAATACTCAAAATAGATATCTCTTCGGTATCCTGTAAGAATAAGGGCTTTTTTTAATTCTGCATAGGGAATTGTTAATGGATTAATATCGAATGCTGTTATAGATTTTGCACCTAATAATGCCATATCTAGTCCTTGATCAAAACTTCCTGTAATTGTTAGACAGTCTTTATTAGAAACATCAATATTTTGAAACAGGCCTGCTAAGTTTTCCGTAGCATAAGGATACAAGATATATTCTGTTTCTGTCCCTTTGTTTAAAATTAAATTTGTTGCTATTTCAATTAATTCTTCTACACTCGTCATATGAATACTCCTTTTTGTTCCTTATTAAATCATAATTTATTTTTATTTGCAAGAAGGGATAAGAGCTGTTTTTATATAATTTATTTGCGTATCATTCTTTTTTGTTATAGAATAGAAGTATATCCTGATATAGTTTAAGGGAGAAAAAATTGGTGAAAGTTGGAGGTTCATATGAAAGAGTTAGTAGCAAACGAAAAGGCGATTGCTAATTTAGAAGAATATGTATTAAATAGAGAAGAAAGTCAAAAATTAACAGGTAGGCCATCGATTGATAAGCCACATCAAAAATGGTTTCCAGAGGAGTCATATGAAGGAGAGATTCCGAAAGTTACTGCCTATGAATATATGAGAGAACGTAATAAATTATATTTGAATGATATCGTTTTGCAATATTTCGGAAGAAACATTACTTATCGTGAATTTTTTGAAAAGATTGACGAAACACAAAAAGCATTTATGAGATTAGGTGTTCAAGAGAATGATATTGTAACTATTATGTCTGTTAATAGTCCCGAATTAATTTATTCATTTTATGCATTAAATAAAATGAATGCTATTCCCAATATGATTGATCCTAGAACAAAAGCAATAGGTGTTCGTGATTACTTAAATGAAGTACATTCTAGGCATATGCTAATGTTAAATGTTTGTTATGAGGCAGTAGCGGATGCTGTCAAAGATACAGAAGTAGAGCATGTTGTGGTACTATCACCAAATGATTCTCTTCCATTTGGATTGAAACAAGCTAAGATGATAAAGGATTATATCGACTGTAAAAAAGGTGTTATTCCTCAGATTCACTATGACCGTACTTTTATAAGTTGGAATGAATTTATGAAAGATGGACGGGAAGTAGCCAGAGTTGATAGCCCTTGCTTTAAAGAAAATCATCCCGCTTGTATTGTTCATACTGGGGGTACTACAGGAATTCCAAAAGGTGTTATGCTGACAAATGAGAATATGAATGCTATGGTAGAGGGACTTGATTATGCTCATGTGGATTTACAAAGGCATCGTAGATTTTTGAATGTTTTGGTTCCGTTTGTAGCATATGGGGCTGTAAATGGTATTCATACAGCTGTCTGTAAGGGATGGGTTTCTAATTTACTTCCTAAATTAGATCAGGGAAAGTTTGCCGAATTAATTTCAAAGCAGAAACCTGAAATTTGTTTAGGAGTTCCAGCCTATTTTGATGCTTTAATGGAAAATAGAACAATGAAACATGCAAATTTAGATTTTGGAATTAGTTATATTGTTGGCGGAGATGCTATGAAAAAAGAAAAGGAACTTGAATTGGATAAATTTATGCTAGATCATAATGGACGTATTATAAAAAAAGGTTATGGTTTAACTGAATGTGCAGCTTGTGCCACTGTTTCTAGTGATATTATTAACAGTATTGGTAGTGTTGGACTACCATTACCAAGAAATTCAGTAGCAGCTTTTGATCCTGCTACAGGTGAAGAAATGGGATATGGAGAACAAGGAGAATTATGCATTAGCGGACCAACTGTTATGTTAGGATATTATAATAATTTAGAAGCTACAAGAGAAATGTTAAAGCTTCATGATGATGGAAAAGTTTGGCTTCATTCAGGTGATATTGGATACGTAGAACAGGATGGACAAGTGTATCATACTGATAGAATCAAACGTATAATCGTTCGAAGTGGTTATAAAGTTTTCCCTTCAGTTTTAGAAAATGTTGTAAGTAAATATCCATGTGTTCAAAGTTGTTCTGCTATCGGAGTTCCGAGTGTGACAGAAGGTAATGCCCCAGTTATTGTTTCAGTATTGGAAGAACAGTACCAAAACCAGGGAATGGAAGAGACTGTTAAGGAAGAGTTATATTCTCTTATTCAACAGCATCTTCCTGATTATACTTATCCAGTAGATATTGTTTTTAGAGATTCTATGCCACTTACTTCTGTAGGAAAAATTGATTATAGAAAATTACAAACTGATTATATAAGTGACTATGGTGTCGTTACGGAAAAAGCAAAAGCATTTTCAAAATAGTATATAAAAAGGTATTGATTAGGTTCAATACCTTTTTTGCATTTATCAAACTTTATATGAAAAAGTTAACTTTAATTCAAAATTAATTTTATTCTTTTATTTCTTTATGGTATAATGATAGAAATAGAAAATAAAGAAGTGTGGTATAGTGAATTATAATATATATTTTTCGTTAATAAGTTTTGTTTATATCGTCCTATTAGTAATTGTGTTTTTTTCTAAAAAACGCCTAAGGACGATAGAAAATCAGATATATCAATATTTAATAATTGTTTCTTTGACTGGTGTAACTTTAGAAATATCGCAAATATTTACATGTATGATTATGGATTCTATTCCATTCTTGAATGCTATATCATCTAGACTTTTTTTAGTTAATATTTTAGCTTGGATTAGTTTGTTGTTAATTTATACTATTATTGTTTCGTTTGATAAAAAATATTATAGGAAATTTGCTTTTTCAGTATTGGGAATTTTTGGAGTTTGTTCCTTAGGATTTTTATTTTTACCAATTAAATATTATTTTGAGGAAGGAAAAAATTTTTATTCTTATACATATGGTGTTAGTGTTGACCTATTAAAAATAGTATCTATTATCTTTCTTTTATTTTCTATAGTTTGTATGTTATTTCATCTAAGAGAGTTATTAACTAAAAAATATTTACCAGTTTTAATGTACACAATTCTTTTTTTAATTACAGGGGTTATTCAAATTATGGAACCAACATTGGTATTAACACAATCTGTTCAGATTTTTACAACTTTTCTTATGTATTTTACTATTGAAAATCCTGATTTAAAGATGATTGCAGAACTTGATTTAGCGCGAAAACAGGCCGAAAAAGCAAATGCTGCTAAGACTGAATTTTTATCTAATATGTCCCATGAAATTAGGACTCCCTTAAATGCTATTGTAGGTTTTTCTCAAAGTTTATCGGAAGAAGTCGAACTTTCTGCTACATCAAAAGAAAAAGCCCGTGATATTTTAATGGCTTCTGATAATTTATTAGAAATTGTCAATGGTATTTTAGATATTTCTAAGATTGAAGCAAATAAATTAGAAATTGTAAATACAGAATATGAGTTAAGTAAAGTCTTTGATGAACTCATATTACTTACAAAGTCTAGAATTGGTGAAAAACCCATTGAATTTCGTACTCAGCTAGATTCTAGTATCCCTAGTGTTTTATATGGGGACTATGTAAGACTGAAACAAATTATTTTGAATTTGTTAACAAATGCTGCTAAATATACAAAGGAAGGTTTTATCGAGTTTAAAATTAGTACTATTCAAAGTGGTGATATCTGTCGCTTAATTATTTCTGTTGAGGATAGTGGTATTGGTATAAAAAAAGAAAAGATAGATCAGTTATTTATGAAGTTTGAACGTCTTGATTTGGAGAAAAATATTACAATTGAAGGAACTGGTTTAGGGCTTGCCATTACTAAAAAATTAGTAGAGTTGATGAATGGAAAAATTGTAGTACAAAGTGTCTATAATAAAGGATCAAAATTCACAGTGGCAATTGATCAAAGAATTGTTGCAAAAAGCCAAAAGGCACAAGTCGTAGAACAACAAAAACAAATAGATGTAACAGGAAAGAAAGTGTTATTAGTAGATGATAATAAACTAAACTTGAAAGTGGCAACCATGTTATTAGAGAAGTATCATTTGAATATTACGCAGGTACAAAGTGGATTTGAGGTGATTGATAAAATATTAGCAGGAGAGAAGTATGATCTTTTATTATTAGATGATATGATGCCAAAGATGAGCGGAGTAGAGACCTTTAAAAAATTAAAGGGAATTGAAGGGTTTCAGATACCCGTGGTGATTTTAACTGCTAACGCTATTTCTGGAATGCGTGAGAAATACTTAGCAGAGGGTGTCCAAGATTATCTTGCTAAGCCAATTGATAAGGCGGAATTAGAAAAAGTAATTATGAAATATTTAAATCCACAAAAATAAAAGTGTGATATAATGATAATAGGTATGAGGTGAAAATATGAAGGATACTAATTTTTTAACAGCAAATGGTGTAGATCTTAATAAAAGTTTAGAATTATTTGGAGATATGGAAACATATGATGCCACTCTTCCAGATTTTTTATCTGGGATTAAGGAGAAGGTCGAGCAGCTAAAAACGTATAAGGCATCTGCTGATATGCAGAACTATGCGATTATTGTACATTCATTAAAAAGTGATGCTAGATACTTTGGATTTATGACCCTTGGTGATATGGCATATCAACATGAGATGCAAAGTAAGGCTAATGATGTGAATTTTATATATGCAAACTTTGATTCTTTAATGTTAGAGGCTGCTAGGGTAATAAAGATTGTCAATATGTACTTGGGTGAAGAGGATAGTTCCGATTCCATCATTTCCTCGCCAACAACTACTGTGAAAGACAAAAAGATTTTAGTAGTAGATGATTCTAATGTTGTAATATCTTTTGTTCAAAAAATATTTAGTAATGAGTATGAAGTGATTACAGCAACAGATGGGCAACAAGCAATTTCTTTAATAGAGGAAGATAAAGATGATCAAATTGCATGTGTTCTTTTAGATATTTATATGCCTAATGTCAATGGTTTTGGAGTACTTGAATATTTTAAATCTCACAATTTATTTCCTAAAATTCCTGTCTCTGTCATTACAGGTGCTTATACACAGGAAGTTATTGGTATGGTAAAACAATACGGTATTATTGATTTATTAGCCAAACCTTTTAATGAGGCAAATGTTAAGGATGTAGTGACAAGAACTATTAATGCAAAAGAAATCTAGATATTTTAAAGTTTGTAAAGATTTTGACTTATCATTATTCTTTTTTTATTGACTAATGTTTTAAAACAGCGATATGATATTAATTGGACAGGAGTTGAGTTTAGTGCAAGCATATTATAGAAGACAAATGATAAAAAGTGGGATTACTGTTATGTTTATTTTACTTTTTGCGTTAGTTTCTACTTATTATATATACTATAAATTTAAAGGAATAAGAGATCGGCATAGTAATTTAGAAAATTTGGATGTTACTTTTCATGAAAAGGCGGGAGATCAAGTTACATTAGCGAAAATAGCCCCTGTTAGTGATTCAGTGGGACAAAGTTCCCATGCTTATACTTTTACAATAAAAAATAATTTAAAAACGCCAATAAGCTATAGTGTGAAGTTGGTTAAAGATACAGAATTTATATTGAGCGATGGATGTGAAAATTCTCAAATTCCTTTTAGTATTATAAAGGGTTCTATTCATAAAGATAGAGAGGAAAATCAATTATTTATGGTTTCTGATTTAAAAGATAATACTATTCTTTCTAAAAAATTAAATGGAGGAGAAAGTGTTTCCTATACAGTACGTTTTTGGACAACTGCCTCTACCTTGCCACTTGAAAATGACTTTCATTTTCATGGGAAATTGCAAGTTGTTGAAAATGAAGTAGATATAGCCACTACTATTCAGTAATTAGTAAATAATATTTTATAAAAAAATGTAGAAAATCTGTAAGTGTACACAGAAGAATCTACATTTTTTTTTATGGAAAATTCAGAAGTTGAAATTCATAAAGGTAAATCCTTTATGAATTTTTTAAAATTTTTATAAATAAAGCAGAAACAAAATAAGACAAGGTTCTATGGAGAATAAAAACATTCATAAAGTTGGTCAACTAAGTAATATTTGATGGGCCAAGTTTACAACAAAAGAGTGGCTAGAGGATAAGAATTATAATTTTTATACAAGTAATGATTCGTTAACACTTTGTAATGGTTTACTTGGTGTTTAATGAAACAATAGGCTGGTATAGAGACTGTGGAGCTTTTATTAATAGTGAATTTCCTTAGGCGATGCGAAGTGGTTATTACAATCATGATGTGCTTTCTGAAATTTTCTATTCTAGTAATTATAGTGGTTCTGTTGCTACTAACTCATCATTTAGAGTTGTATTAAGTATAAGTTCATAAAAAGCATATTTGATTAAAATAGTAAAACGTAGATAACATTTAAAGAATCTCTATGTTTTTTGTAAGTGTAGATTAGTGTAATATAAAAATTTTAAGAGGGGATAAAAACATACTTTATTCTTTACAAGTTTTTAAATTGACGATATAATTTATATAGATGATGGGAGAGTATTATAATGGAAAAAAAGAGTATAAAGTTTTTAAAATGGAGTTTTTGGATTATTTGTGTTATTTTGATGTTTGCTTTTGTAAGCTACGCGGCTTTTAATTTTGCTCAAAGTGGTATTAATGAAAATAAATTATCAACAGGTACCTTGATATTAAACCTTGATGATAGTTCATCAGAGGGAATTTCGTTATCTACGGCAATTCCTGCTTCTGATAGTGATGGACTAATGACTACAGCTTATACTTTTACAATAAAAAATACAGGAACATTAAATGCAAATTATCAGTTATCACTTGCAAATGATGATGATAAATATGTAAGTCATGGATGTTCTGGTTCTAAAATGAATTGGACTAATATTAAATATTCATTTTCGAAAGATGGAACTACACAAGCTCCACAACTTTTAAGTGGTCCACCTAATGTTTTTGATACTGGTATTTTAAAGCCAAATGAGACACATTCCTATGCATTGAAACTATGGATTGCTGATAGTGCAGGAAACGATGTTATGGGAACTCACTTCCATGGGAAAATAAAACTACAAGGAATACAAGAGGGTCATGTTAACTATGATACAGGTGAATAAGAGACGCATTAGTCTTTTTTTCATAAGTTTTATTGAAATGCAATATAATGAATAAGGATGTGATGTGATTTGCGTATCGTAATAACAGCAGGTGGAACAGGTGGACATATATATCCAGCAATCGCTATACTTGAGAAAATTAAAGAATATGAACCTGGCAGTGAGATACTTTATATTGGAACAACGGATAGAATGGAAAAAGATATTATTCCTAAATTGGGTTATTCTTATGTTGGCATTGAAATGAAGGGACTAAATCGAAAAAAGCCCCTACAAAATATTTCTGTATATTTTACTTTTCGAAAAGCAATTAAAGAAGCGATGAGACAGATAAAAAAGTTTCATCCTGATATTGTAGTAGGGGTAGGTGGCTATATTAGTGCACCAGTCATTATTGCCGCTCACAAATTAAAATGTAAAATTTTAATTCATGAGCAAAACTCTATTCCTGGTATTACGAATAAATATGTTTCTAAATATGCAAATCGTATTTGTGTTTCTCTTCCTGATACTGTCTCTAAATTTCCAAAGGGAAAGGCGATATATACAGGCAATCCTAGAAGTGAACAGATTTTGGATGCAAAGCCGATTCAAAAGAAAGATTTTGGATTAGATGAGACTCGAAAATTAGTTGTTATTTTTATGGGCTCTTTGGGAAGTGTTACGATGACTCAAAGATTAAGAGAACTACTACCGTCTTTTAAAAACAAGAATTATCAAGTAATATTAATAACTGGAAAATCTTATTATAAAGATTATAAAAAAATTAAAATACCTGATAATGTTGGAATTATTTCTTACTTAGATAATCTTATAGAGTTACTTAAAAGAACAGATTTGGTAGTAGCAAGAGCAGGGGCTTCTACTATAGCAGAAATTACAGCAATTGGACTTCCTGCCATTTTAGTACCATCTCCTTATGTTACAGAAAATCATCAAATGAAAAATGCACAGGAGCTTGAAAAGATTCAAGCAGCATCTATTCTTGAAGAAAAAGATTTTTCAAAAGATACGTTAATTCCTATGATTGATAATATATTGGGAGATAATGTTTTGTATAAGAAAATGAAAAAAAGTTCAAAAAAATTAGGCGTGGCAGATTCTGCAACGCGAGTATATCGAGAAATCAAAAAGGTTATTGGAGAATAATATTATGAAGGAATTTTTAGAGGAAGTTTCTAAGCAAGGTATTGGCAAAATTGAACAGGATGTATCATTAGCTAGATATACTACTTATCATGTGGGTGGAACAGCTAGATGTATTATTTATCCTAAAAATATAGAAAAAGTTGTTGAACTTGTTAGATTAATCCAAAAACATCAAATGGAATATAAAATTTTGGGAAACGGTTCTAATTTATTATTTAGTGATCGTGTATATGAGAAAGTATTAATTAATTTAAGTAATTTAAACCATATTTCATTTATAGATAATAAAATTATAGTAGGGGCAGGGTATTCCCTTATACGCCTTGCACGAGATGCTATGAAACGTTCTTTAACAGGATTAGAATTTGCGGCAGGTATTCCAGGAACTGTAGGTGGTGCTGTTTTTATGAATGCAGGGGCTTATAAGAGTGATATGGGATATGTAGTTCGAAGTGCAAAGGTATTAACTCCAGACTTGAAAGTGATTGAACTGGCAAATTCTGAGATGAATTTTCACTATCGCAGTTCCTTTTTTCAAAGTCATCCCAACTACATTGTTTTAGAAGTTACTATGAGACTAAAGCATGGAAAAAGACGAGCAATTGAAGAGGTTATGAATGAAAGAAAAATGCGTAGAAGAGAATCCCAACCACTTGATTTTCCTTCTGCAGGAAGTGTTTTTCGTAATCCTGTCGATATGCCCGCTGCAGGGAAATTAATTGAGGATATTGGTTTGAAAGGATTATATAAAGGAGGAGCCCAAGTAAGTGATAAACACGCTAACTTTATTATTAATGCAAAAGACGCTACTGCTGAGGATATAAAAAGCTTAATTGAATTTGTACAAGATGCTGTAGAAGAAAATTATCATATAAAATTAAAAGTGGAGCAAGAATTCGTGAATTGGGAGTAGAAATACATGGCAAAAAAAATCATAAAAAGAAAAAAACTAAGAGTATTTCGCCTATTTCTAATATTTTTAATATTAGGAATGCTTTTTTTTGCTATTTATTTTTATTTGAATACGAAAATACAAAATCTAATTGTAAAGGGAAATTACTATTTAACGGATGATGAAATTCTAAAAGAGGCGAAAGTAATAGATTACCCAAGTTTTTCTCTAACGTTTTCTAGATCATTAAAGAAGAGATTGCTTAAAAATCCTTGGATTAAGGAAGTGAATATTCACCGTAGTTTTTATCATGTATTGACGATCGAAATTGTCGAGTATCAACCATTATTTGTAAAAAAAGAGAGCAATAAAATTGTTCTAGAAAATGAACTTGAGGTAGATTATGAAAGAAAACTTAGAATTCCTACACTTATGAATTATATTCCTAATACAAAGTACTCTAAATTTGTAAATAAAATGTCTAAAATAAAAAAAGATATTTTAGGGGGAGTTTCAGAAATAGAATATCAACCTAATGAACATGATAAGGATCGCTTTTTACTTTATATGGATGATGGCAATAGTGTCTACTTAACCCTTACGAAATTTAAAATGTTAAATTATTATACTGATGTTTTATCACAATTAGAGGGAAAAAAAGGAATTCTTTATCTAGATTCAGGCAATCATTTTAAAATTATGGAGTAGTTTATGAAAGTATCAATTCGAGCAATAAGTAAGTATGTTTGCTTATTTATCTTATTCTTTATTTCTTTTTTGTTTTTACCTCATGTTGCAGCTGATGAGACATGGAGTTATGGATTTTCTTATAATATAGCATCAGGGCTTGTACCTTATCGAGACTTTAATATGATAGTTCCTCCTTTTTTTCCATTTCTATTTTCTATAGGGCTCTTATTTTATAGGGGAATTATAATGTTTCATGCAGAGGGTGCTCTTCTTTTATGCTTTATTTGTTACTTATTGGAAAAGTTAACAAAAGATAAATCTTTAGTTTTAATATTATGTTTGTTAGTAACAACACCTATGATTTATAATTTACCTACTTATAATATACTGATTTTCGCATTTACTCTTTTGTTAGTTTTTCTACAGCAAAATAATAAATCGGATTCGTTTATTGGACTTATTTTAGGACTTTCTTTTTTAACAAAACAATCAATTGGTCTCTTTCTCATTTTAGTATCTTTTTATTGTGTCAAAGACAATGCTAGTCGATTGATAAAACGGTTTTGTGGGCTGATGATTCCCATTGTTCTATGCTTTCTATATTTAATAATTACAAATAGTTTTTTTTCATTTCTTGATCAGTGCTTTTTGGGAATGTTTGATTTTTCGAAAAATGGACAAAGAGAAATAGGAATGCCCCTTGTGGTTTTTACAATTTTTATAGTATTTGTTAAATATTTTAGAAAATCTCATTTTAGTATGGAATGGTTATATGCACTGGCCTTTTATTCCGTATGTTTTCCTTTATTTGATTTATCCCACTTTTTAATTGGTTTTTTTGCATTAATGGTAACTTTTTTTGCTCATAGTTCTTTTTCGTTTACCAATTATCAGAAGTTTGCTCTTATTTTACTTATTGTTATAATACCAATTATTAATGGCACTAGATTATTATGGAATGGTCGTTATCCTAATGATATTCCTAATTATCAGTACCGGTATTTAAATAACAATGAATATAAAAATTTACAGTCTTTAAGACTTTATCATCAACGACACTCTGATTATAATATCGTTATTTTATCAACAGCGGCCTATGTATTTAAATTGACTAATAATTTACCTATTACTAAACTAGATTTAATTAACACTGGTAATTGGGGGTATCATGGTACTGATAAGATAATAAAAGAGATTAATTCATTGGATAAAAATACCATTTTTCTTATAAATCCAGCAGAGTTTTCTTTTGATAATCAAATTGATAAAAAAGTTTTACAATACGTAATAGACAATGGAAGAGTAGTAGATACTGTATTATTTTATGATGTTTATCAACTAAATTCATCAAAAAACTTTCAAAACTAAAAAGTTTATAGTATAATAATTAGTGATAGTAGAAAAGGAGTTGAAAGGATGAGCCAGATATACACTGCGATAGATTTAGGATCACACAGTATCAAGGTTGTTGTCGCTAGTAGAGTAAAAAGAAAGTTTCATGTGCTTGCCTCTTCCTCATCTCCTTCAAAAGGTATTCGAAAGGGTCATATTACGGATACTAAAAGCGCTATTGATAGTGTGAAAAAGTGTGTTGTGCAGTCAGAAGAAATGTTAGGATTAAAAATAAAAAAGGCGGTAGTTTGTGTTCCAACAGATGATATAGAGTTTACCATTGTAACGGGAAAAGTTGATGTAATAGATTCTAGTTGCATTACAGGAGAGGATATTGTACAAGTATTAAAAGAGGCCTTACTAGGTCAAGTAGATAGTGAACATGAACTTATTACTATTATGCCGATTCATTTTACAGTAGGGGAAGAATTAGTAAAAGATCCTAAAGGTTTTTCCGCTGATACATTAGGAATTAAGGCAGTTATTACAACCATTCCTAAAGAACCTTTATATCGCATTTTAGAAGTAGTAAAATTGTCTGGTATAGAAACAGTGGATATTGCTTTTCATGCTATGGGAGATTATTTTGAAGTAAGAAATACTCGCATTGAACAAGAAGTAGGTGCTGTTATAAATATTGGCGAAGAAAGTACGAATGTATCTATTTTTAATAAGGGAATTATGATTAAGAATTCTATTGTTCCAGTTGGAAGTCATTTTGTTGATAAAGATATTACTTATGTATATAAGGTGGATTTACCATCAGCAAGGCAGTTGAAAGAGACCTTTGCAACTTCTGTTGTTAGATATGCAGATGCCAATGATGTTTGTGAAATTTCTTTATCTGATAATGAAACAAAAGAGATTAGGCAGGTTGAGTTATCTAAAGTGGTAGAGTCTCGTGTATATGAAATATTAAAACTTGTGAAAAAAGAGTTAAAAACCTTAACAAATAGAGAAATACGTTATATAATTATAACAGGAGGCCTTAGCGAGTTGGCGGGTTTTCAATATGCAGTGGAAGATATTTTAGGAAGAAATGCTAGAGTTTGTAACATAACAACAATGGGGGTAAGACATAATAAATTTTCTAGTGCTTTGGGACTTTTAAAATATTATAATAACAAATTGGAATTAAGAGGAAAACGTGAAAGTATGTTTTCAGAATTCGATTTTGACTTATTATTAAAAGATGGAAAACAAGAAATAACAAATGATCATATCATTAATAAAGTATTTGGACATTTTTTTGACAATTAAGGAGGATTAAGGTATGTTAAACGGATTAGAAATGGACCAATTGGCCAAGATTAAAGTAATTGGTCTTGGTGGCGGCGGTGGTAACGCAGTAAATAGAATGGTGGAGTCTGGTGTAAAAGGAGTAGAGTTTATTGTTGCAAATACAGATTTGCAAGTATTAAATAATTCTAAAGCAGATGTAAAAATTCAAATTGGAGCTTCTCTTACGGATGGGCTTGGTGCAGGAGCAAAGCCAGAGATTGGAAAAGAAGCAGCATTAGAATCTAAAAAAGAAATAGAAGATGCTTTATCAGGTGCAGATATGGTTTTTATTACTTGTGGAATGGGTGGTGGAACTGGAACTGGAGCAGCGCCTATTGTTGCAGAAATCGCACAAGCGTTAGGTGCATTAACAGTGGCAATTGTTACAAAACCATTTTCCTTTGAAGGTAAAAAAAGAATGCAAAATGCACTCGCAGGAATTGATGAATTAAGAAAACATGTTGACACTCTAATTGTAATTCCAAATGATCGTTTAAGAGAAATTATCGATAAAACGACACCGATGTTAGAAGCATTTAAAGAAGTAGATAATGTATTACGTCGCGGTGTTCAGTCTATTTCGGACTTAATTGCCGTAGTTGGTTTAGTTAACTTAGATTTTGCAGATGTAAAGGCTGTTATGAAGGATTCTGGAAATGCAATTATCGGAATTGGTATTGGTATGGGAGAAGATAGAGCAATTGAAGCTGCTAAACAAGCTGTTTCTTCACCACTTCTAGAGACATCTATCAGTGGTGCGACAGATGCTATTATCAATATTACAGGTGGTGTAAATTTGACTTTGTTTGAAGCTGAACAGGCTGCAGAAGTTGTAAGATCTGCCTCTAATACGGATATTAATACAATTTTTGGTTCTGTTATTAATGAAAACTTATCAGATGAAGTTATTGTAACAGTTATTGCAACTGGTTTTGATAAGAACAATCAAGCAAAACAACGAGTAGTAGAAGAAATTCAACCAGCATTTGCCAGTGTTCAACAACCAAGAAGGGCGATGCGTAATGAATCTGAGGCTACACATTCTAACACAACAGAAGTAGTTGAAGAAATCGATGATGGTGATGGCGATTATGATTTACCGCCATTCTTACGAGAGAGAAACTATTAAGAGAATTATATTCTCTTTTTTTCATTTAGAAAATACATTATAACTTGTAAAACAAAAATTGGTTGTTCTAAATAGCAATAGTGAGTAGCATGTTGTACCTTTACAAGACCACTATTAGTAATTTCTTTTTCCATTTTTATACCATCCTTTAAAGGGGTATCACTATCCATCTCTCCCCATATTAGCAATGTTTCTGTCTCTATGTCTTTTAAATAATCTTTTAGATTTTCATTTACAATATTCCGAAAAGTTGGCATCATTTTAGGGTCTAGTGCCTGATAATCGGCAGAAGAAAATTTTGAAAGTAACCATCTTTGATAGTTTTCATTCCATTTTTTTGGTAATAAGTATCGAAGACGTTTTAAACCTTTGTAAAGACTTTGCTTTAACCATTTTACTATAGTCTTTTTGGGTTTTATTCCAGCAGAATCAATCAAAATCATTTTCTTAATATTTAATTTATGTATACTAGACAAAAGAATGGAAATGCGTCCACCAAAAGAATGTGCTATAATAATTGGATTTTGTAAATTTTTCTCTTGGATAAAATTATAAAAGATTTTTGCATAATCATAAATTGTTAAATCATTTTCTGGAAATGTACTTTTTCCAAATCCTGGATAATCGAAAATATAAATAATATAGTCTTTTTCTAAATTGGAAACGAGAAAATCAAAGGTTTTTCTTGTATCTCCCCAACCAGGTAGAATTAAAATAACTTCACCTTTATTTCCATATTTTTCATAATAAAGTTTTATATTTTTATTTTTGTAATACATGACATTCACCTATAATAATTTATGTTAGAAAAAAATATATGTGAAAGTGAAAAAGTTTCTGTATTTTTTTTAATGAATATGTTATACTAAGGATGTCTAAGAAATGCGAACAGGCTTTATATAAAACCGACTAAATTAACGATACGGGAGCCGGGAATGATCACTGGTGTTGAATACCTACAGTTTGTAGGGATCCTAAAGGTGACTCACAAGGTGCCCACCTGGACATACGGACAGGTTTTATCGTTTAGCCCAGACGCTTTCTTGGACTTTTTTATTGAAATTCTATTTTTTTTTTGGTATGATAACCGTCATAAGAGGTGATAGTAATGATTGTTATGCCAATTGTAAATGGAGGAAAAGTTTATAATGTAAAAATTAGCCCTAAATATACTTATGAAGATCGTGGATTAGAAACTTTCGAAAAGCGGTATGAAAGTGATATTGTTGTAAATGGTAATAGTTATAATCAATCTAGGTATAATATAGAAAAGGCACCTCTCAATAATACAATAGATTTTATTCGTAATAATTCACTATTTGTAAGCTCTACTTTTTTAGTGACCTCTAGAAGAAATGGTGATGGTAAAATATCTACTTTCCGTATTGCGACACCGCCAGTATTTGTATCAAAGGGATTAGACCTACTTTATAGCAGTGTAATTCAAAATATGAAAAAGTCCATACCAGGTCGGGAAAAGGATAGAAATGTATCCTTAAAAAGATTCGGAGTGACAGAACATATTACAGACACTAATTTAAGTTTACTTAGAAAGGTTACTCAATTTGGTTATATTAATGAGACTTCTGAATTTTTAAATGATAATAGAATTAACCAACTATATCAAACTTTAAACTTTTTGAATACTTTTGATTGCACTATTATAGAAGAGGCTACAATGGAGGAGAAGGCATTAAGGGATATGATTTTTTCTTTTAATGGAATAGAAACAAAGGAAGCTAGACTTCTTCATGATTATTATGAAATGGCAAAAGAAAATAGCGAAGAATATGTGAAACTAGATTATCTTTCTAGGATTATGACAGGTGAAGCATTGCACTGGATTAGAAGAGAGTCAAGTATCACAAAGATAAAAAGTTGGGACAGAAATGATAGACATGTGGCATAGATTAGAACAGCTTATTGGTAATGGGAATTTAGAGATATTAAAGAATAAAAATATTTTGATAGTTGGTTTGGGTGGTGTTGGTGGTTATGTTGTAGAAGGATTAGTTCGGTGTGGAATTAGTCATTTGACAATAGTAGATGCAGATAGAGTAGATATTAGCAATATAAATCGGCAAATTATTGCTCTCCACTCAACAATAGGAAAAGAAAAGGCGGACTTATTAAAAGAAAGATGTTTAGACATTAATAAAGATATAAATATTAGAAGCAAAGTTATATTTGTAGATGATAATAACTTATTGCAACTTTTTGATCAAAATTATGATTATGTAGTAGATGCTTGTGATACTGTAAAAACAAAAAAATTGCTCATTGCAGAGTGTCTTAATAGAAAAATTCCTATTATTTCTTGTATGGGAACTGCTAGAAAATTAGATCCTACTAAGCTTTCAATTATGGATATTAGAAAGACAAGTTATGATCCTCTTGCTAGAATAATTCGTCAGTATATGAAAAAGGAATTTCCAAATCAGAAACTGATGGTTTTATCATCAGAGGAAATTCCAAAGTGTTCATTTAGCGATACTTTAGGATCTATTATCTTTGTACCAGCGATAGCAGGTTTTCTTATTGCTAATTATATTATTTCAGAATTAATGAACAAAAAAGATTTTACAAAATGAGATGTAAAATCTTTTTTTAAAATTTACGATATAGGCCAATAGCAATACCTAAAATAGTTACTTTATCTAGAATAATAGGTTCCATGGTATCATTTTCTGGCTGTAGTCGGAAATGACCATTTTCTTTATAGAAGGTTTTTACCGTAGCCTCATTAGCTTCGTTCATCGCAACTACAGTCTCTCCATTATGTGCTGTGTTTTGACGTTTTACAATTAAAATATCACCATCATAAATGCCTACATTAATCATAGATTCACCAGATACTTTTAATGTAAAAACATCTTTTTTAGCTGGAATTAGGTTGGCAGGTAATGAAAAAAATTCATTGGGCATTTCAATTGCTTCAATTGGGGTACCCGCTGTTACTTTTCCAAGAAGTGGAACTTCTACAATATCTTCCTTTTTCTCTATGAACTCATTTGGGACTAATACCTCAATTGTTCGATTTTTGCTGTTTCCTTTTTTAATATATCCTTTTTCCTCTAACTTTGTTAAATGAAAATGAATCGTTGCGGGAGAATGAAGAGATGCTTTTTCTCCGATTTCTCTTACAGTAGGTGGATATCCATTCTTAGCAATTAGTTCTTTAATAATTTGCAGAATAAAATTTTGTCTATTTGTAAGTTTTTCCATCTTTTCCTCCTTGATGATTTCATCTTATCATAAAAGATGTCAATTGTCAAACAAATGTTTTAAAACATAATTGACACGAACAAATGTATGCTGTATAATTGGAGTATGATGTGAAAGGAGAGATGAATATGAAAAAAATTATAAAAATGGGGATTGGCGTTACTTTAATATATTCTGTTGCTATAATTTGTACATTTGTAATGGCAGATAGAGTAGAAAGACTAGAGGCTTCTTTTTTACAGGAGGAAAGGCAAGTTGCTATTTTTGAAAAATAGTATTAAGAGATTTTTTATAGGCATGTTATAATAATTATAGGTGATGAAAAATGAATAAAGTGATTTTAGTAGATGGGAATAATTTGTTGTTTCGTAGTTATTATGCCACTGCTTATAACGGTGTAATTATGAAAAACTCAAAAGGATTTCCAACAAATGCTTTATATGGATTTATTAATATGATGAATAAAATTATTGAGGAAGAAAATCCCAACTATATTATGGTTGCTTTTGATAAAGGAAAAACTTTTAGACATGATAAGTATGACTCTTATAAGGCTGGTAGACAGGAAATGCCAGATGAGCTTAGATTACAATTTCCTGAGGCTAAGAAAGTATTAGATGCTATGGGGATATATTACTATGAAATTGAAAATTATGAAGCAGATGATATCATTGGTACATTAGCTAGGGAAGTTGATATAGCAGATGATTTTATTGCAACAATTATTAGTAGTGATAAAGATTTATTACAATTAATTAGCGATGACGTAGATGTAAAATTACTAAAACAAAGTGGCTTTATTCGAATGAATCGTGATGAGTTTTTTAAAACATATCAAGTAGAACCAATTCGTATGATTGATTTGAAAGCATTGATGGGAGATGCTAGTGATCATATTCCTGGTGTTAAGGGAATTGGAGAAAAGACAGCTATTCAGTTATTATCTAAATATGATAATTTAGATAACTTATATAGTCATCTTGATGAAATTAAAGGAAAAACGAAAGAAAAATTAGAAGTGGATAAAGAAAACGCTTATATGAGTTACGATCTAGCCACTATTTATAGGGAAGTGCCAATAGATTTTAAGTTAGAAGATTTAAAATATCATGGAATGAATCGAAGAAAGTTTATTGAAAAATTAGAGGAATATGAATTTCAATCCTTGCTTCGAAAGCTTAATGTTAGAGAAGAAGAAAAAGTAGAAAAAAAACAAATAGAGGTTCCTATTTTGTCAATTGATGAGCTGGATACAAATCATGATTTTTCGTTTTATATTGAGGTACAAGGAACAAATTATAGCAAATCAGAACTATTGGCCATTGGATTCTATGATGGTAAGAATGGCTATTTCATTAATAAAGAAAAGTTATTTCAATGTCAGAATATATTGAATAGCATGTCTGAAAAATATACATATGACTTAAAAAAGAGCATTGTTGTTCTAGACAATTATGGTGTTTCTTTAAATCACGTTTCTTATGATATGATGATTGCGGCTTATTTATTAGATTATGTGGTAAAGGATGATATTAGCTTTGTTGCTAAAACGTTAGATTATGAGATTCCTTCTTATGAAGATAGTTATGGAACGGATAAAAGACCTAAAGAAATCGATGAAAAATCCTTAGGAAAACTAGTGGTTGAAAAGGCTAGAATCATCTATGAAACGAAGGAAAAATTATTGACCGAGTTATCAGAAAATGAGGAGGAAGAGTTGTTTTATGAGATAGAGATGCCTTTGGCAGAAGTGCTTGCTGATATGGAAATAACAGGTATAAAGGTAAATTCAACTTATTTAGAGAATATAGCAGAAGAATTGAAGGAAAAAATAGATTTGCTAGCAGAAGATATTTTTCGGGATGCGAAAGAAAAGTTTAATATTTTATCACCTAAACAATTAGCAGAAATATTATTTGTAAAATTAGAACTTCCTTATCCTAAAAAAGTAAAAAACAATAGTTACTCAACTAATAAGGAAATATTAGATAAATTAGTTGATTATCATCCTATTGTAGGAAAAGTGTTGGAGTATCGAACTTTAGCTAAACTATATACCAATTATGCAGTGGGACTTAAGGATGAAATAAGAGAAGATGGTAGAATTCATACAGTGTTTAATCAAACATTAACTAGAACAGGGAGACTTTCTAGCGTTAGCCCCAATTTGCAAAATATTCCAGCACGTGATGAATATGCAAAAATGATTCGAAAAGCTTTTGTTGCAGATGAAAAATCTTATTTACTCTCTAGTGATTATTCACAAGTAGAGCTTCGTATTTTTGCTTCTCTTTCTGATGCTAGTAATTTAATTGACGCTTTTAATCATGGTGTAGATATTCATACTAAAACGGCTGCTGATATATTTCATATTGGAATAGAGGAAGTTACAAAAGATAAACGTCGTGCTGCAAAAGCAGTTAATTTTGGTATTCTTTATGGTATTAGTAGCTTTGGTTTAAGTGAAGATTTAAATATCGATTTTAAGCAAGCAAAACAATTTATTGATAATTATTTAGATACATATCCAGGAATTCGAGAATATATGGAAAAGGAAAAAGAAAATGCTTATGAGAAGGGGTATGTTAGAACCATTATGAACCGTAAACGGGTAATAGAAGAGTTGAAAAATAAAAATTATATGATTCGTTCTGCAGGTGAAAGAATGGCCCTTAACACTCCTATTCAGGGAAGTGCTGCTGATATCTTAAAAAAAGCAATGGTTGAAATTTTTCAAGAGTTTAAAAAGCGAAATTTGAAAAGTAAAATGTTAATTCAGGTGCACGATGAATTGGTATTTAATGTATTAGAAGATGAACTTGAGGAAGTTAGAACAATTGTAAAAGATATTATGGAAAATGTTGTAAAATTACAGGTACCGCTTTCAGTTGAGATAGAAATTGGTAAAGATTGGTATGAAACAAAATAATATGGGGGTGAAGTTATGCCTGAAAAACCAGAAGTATTAACGGTGGCAAGGAGTTTGGAGAAAAGATTAATTGGTAAAACAATCACAGATTGTCAAGTTTATTGGAATAACATTATTTCAGAACCTAGTGTTGAAAAGTTTATCAAGGGTATAGTGGGAGAAAAAATTGAGGATATTACGACAAGAGGAAAGTGGCTTGTTTTCTTCCTTACTACAAAGGTGTTATTGATTCATTTACGAATGGAAGGTAAATTCTTTTTTCGCAAAACTGGTGATGAGAGAGGAAAACATGAACACGTTGTATTTATACTAGATGAAAAAGAAGAATTTCGTTTTCACGATGTGCGAAAATTTGGAAAAATGCATTTGTTAGATAAAGAATTTGCATATCAGGTTTTACCACTTTCTGCATTAGGGTATGAGTATAATGATAATAATTTAACGAGGGATTATTTGTATCAAAAACTACATGGAAAAACAGTTCCTATTAAGACTGCTTTATTAGATCAATCTATCATTGCGGGGATTGGTAATATTTATGATGATGAAATATTATTTTTGAGTCATATTAATCCTAAAAGAAAGTCAAATAAAATTACTAAGAGTGAATGTGACAATGTTATTTCCAATACAAAAATTGTTATGGAAAAAGCGATTAAATTGGGAGGAACTACTATTAAAAGTTTTACATCGAGTGAAGGTGTACACGGACTTTTTCAAAATGAATTGCTAGTACACGGAA
Organism: uncultured Bacilli bacterium; assembly: GCA_910586195.1. Classification (GTDB taxonomy): domain Bacteria; phylum Bacillota_I; class Bacilli_A; order RF39; family UBA660; genus MGBC119817. The sequence goes on along the minus strand of CAJUHO010000009.1, from coordinate 20,240 downwards.
AAGAAAACGAGAAATGTATAGAATGTGGTTGCAAAATAGAGAAGATTCAAATAGGAGGAAGAGGTACTTATTTTTGTCCACATTGTCAAAAATAACAGTTTTCATTAATTGTAATAAATTACTAGGATATTGATAATAGGAAAAGATATATTGTAAAAAGTCAATCCTTTTTTTCCTTTTTAGATTTTGCTAAGATATTATTGGAGGATGTATTATGAATGAGATGATTATAAAAGAAATTGCAAATGATTTAAATATAAGTGAAAAACAGATAATGACGGTTTTAACCTTATTAAGTGATGGAAATACAGTCCCTTTCATTGCACGATATAGAAAAGAAGCAACAGGGGCTTTAGATGAAGAGATGATTCGTAAAATTAATGATGTTTATGAATATCAAAATAATTTATTGAAAAGAAAAGAAGATGTAATAAGATTAATCGATGAGAAAGGCATGCTTACAGAGGAATTGCAGAAGAGTATTTTATCTTGTAATAAATTAGTAGAGGTGGAAGATTTATATAGACCATATAAAGAAAAGAAAAAAACCAAAGCAACAGAAGCAATTGCTTTAGGTCTTGAACCACTTGCTAAAAAGATTATGGCTTTTCCAATAAATGGGGATATTACCTCTCTTGCTACACCATATATTACAGATAAAGTAACAAATATTGATGATGCTGTTATGCATGCTTCTTATATTATTAGCGAATGGATTAGTGATAATGCTAGTTATCGTAAATTTATTCGTAGCTTTATTTATAAGAATGGTACTATTCTTACAAAGAAAAAAAAGAAGGCAGAAGATGAGAATCAGATCTATGAAATGTATTATGAATATAATGAATTAGTAAAATATATTAAACCTCACCGAATTATGGCAATTAATCGTGCTGAAAAGGAGGGTGTGATTTCTGTTTCCATTGATTATAATATAGAAGAAATTATTAGTTTTTTAGAGAAAAAATTAATAAAAAACGATAAGTCATTTGTAGTAGATATTGTAAAATCGAGTATTACTGATTCTTTAAAACGTTTGATTTTACCTAGTGTCGAGCGGGAAATTCGCAGTGAGTTAAAAGAGAAGGCAGAAGAGGTGTCTATTCATAATTTTTCTAATAATGTAGAGCATTTATTATTAACTCCACCAATGAAAGAAAAGGTAGTATTGGGATACGATCCTGCCTTCCGTACAGGATGCAAATTAGCAGTATTAGATAAAACAGGCAAACCGTTAGAAATTGCTGTTATTTATCCAACAGAACCTCATAATAAGATTGAGGAATCAAAGAAAAAGGTATTGGAGTTAATCGAGAAGTATTGCGTTGATATTATCGCTATCGGAAATGGTACAGCATCTCGTGAAAGTGAGGCTTTTATTGCACAGACTATTAAAGAAGCTAAGCGAGCAGTGGAATATGTTATTGTGAATGAAGCAGGTGCTTCAGTCTATTCAGCATCGAAACTTGCGATTGAGGAGTTTCCAGATTTGACAGTTGAAAAGCGTAGCGCCATTAGTATAGGAAGACGTTTACAAGATAGTCTTTCAGAACTTGTAAAAATTGATCCTAAAAGTATAGGAGTAGGATTATATCAACATGATGTAACTCCTAAAAAGCTAGATGAATCTTTAAATTTCGTTGTGACAAAGGCCGTTAATTCGGTAGGGGTAAATATTAATACAGCAAGTCGGTCCCTTCTTACTTATGTATCAGGACTAACTAAAAAAGCAATTGATGAAATTCTTTCAACACGTGATAAATTAGGAAAGTTTGTAAGTAGGGAAGAAGTGAAAAAGCTGAAAGGAATGACACCGAAGGTTTATGAACAATCGATTGGTTTCATTCGAATTATAGGTGGAGAAAATCCACTAGATAGAACAGCAATCCATCCAGAGAGTTATGATATTACAGAAAAGCTTTTAGAAAAATTAGGATTTTCATTGAATGATATTGGTACGGATATATTAAAGCAATCCTTAAACATTGATATTACGTCAATGAGTAAAGAATTAGCAGTTGACGAGTATACATTAAAGGATATTATTGATGCTTTAATCTCTCCTGAAAGGGATCCTAGAGATATTATGCCTAAACCTTTATTACGTAGTGATATTTTACATATTGAGGATTTACATGTTGGTGAAAAATTGCAAGGGACAGTTCGTAATGTAGTAGATTTTGGATTATTTATTGATATTGGTCTTCATGATGATGGACTTGCCCATATTTCAAAACTTAGTAAGGATTTTATTAAACATCCATCTGATTTGTTTAGTGTAGGAGATATTGTAGAATGTTATGTAGATGAGGTGTCCGTTGAAAAGGGCAAGGTAAGTTTAAGTTTGTTGCCAATAATATAAAAGTTTTTGAAAACGCAATCTTGCGTTTTTTTATATAGTAGTAATAAGAATTATCATGGTGCTGAAAAAGAGGAATATATGAATAAAAATTCTATAGTAGGTTGCAGTAAGGAACAGGGGCATCAACGACAAGAACCATATATGGAATCTTATGAATTTTATTTTTCTTGATTTTTTGACAAGTTTGTAGTATACTATGCTCTTATTGAGGGGATAAATATGAAACAGCAAAAGAATAAAAAGAAAATGGCCTTTAACATAACACTTAGCTTAGGAGCTCTTGGATTATTAATATCTCGTGTGTTTGACCATTATACTGTAGTAAAACAGCCAATTACTGAGGCGATAACATCAGAAAAAGCAATGGGGAAAGCGGTAGTTACTAAAGAATTAGATGATATTTATAACAATTTATCTGAAATATCATTATCAGATAACACTAAGCAAATGATAGAATCTATTTGCGATTTTTCAATAGCGGAAGTGGATAGTACTTACAATAGTAAATATTTAGATATTCTAGAGATTAATACTAAAACGGCAACAGAGGCTTATTGTAATTTAAAAGACACGCAAGTTTTTAATCATTCTAATACTTATTATTATGATTATGAAAAGGATGATATTAAATGGGATTTACTTGCTGATAAAATTTATGAAAATAGTTTATTGAAAGAACAGGAAAAGCAGTATGTAAGTGCTCTTTCCCTAGAGGAGATTAAAGAAAAGTTGAAGAACATGCAAAGTCTTGTTCAACAATTACGCCTTGATTATCCAGACTATGATATAAAAGAATTAGCATGTAAGTTAACAGATTACAGTTTTGTGTGGGAAACCAATATAGAAGATCTTGCAACAACAAATGCAGACACTATTGCTTTTAGTAATCATTTTTCACAAAATCCATTAAATCAGGCTGCCACTGATTGTCATGAGAGTTTTCATGTTTGTCTAAAAAGTTGTGAGGATATTGATGGTTATGAAATGTCTGATTTTTCAAGAGTAAACAGTGGTATACATATTGCTACTGCAAGTTTTCCTAAATATGACGATGGAAGAGTCGAACTAGATAACTTGTGCTTGGAACGTTATCGATATAAATTCTTAGAGGAAATATATGCAGAACTCTATAGTACACAACTATTAGGAGCAGAACAGGATAGTTATACATATTATGATGAAGTATTATTAACCATTCAACTAGTTTTAGGACTTCAGGATGATTATAAGATAGATAGTATTTTACGTGATTTAGTATATCATGATCCTATATCCTTTATAAAACATTTCCCTGTATATGGAGAGAATAAAGAGGAGTATTTTTTGGATAATTGTAAAATGCTAAAATCACTTGATATTTTATTAGATGTTCCTGATGATTATAATAAATTATTAGAAGAGAAAAACCTAAAAGAGGATTATTTTGAAGTTGGTACTAAAAATTTATATCAAACGGCTATGAATCAGATGTCTAAATTGTTTTTTCATAATTTAATTATGATGAACGAAATACATTCTGATGAATTAACAATAGAGGATAATTATTGTATGATAAACTTATTTGATGCATATTTGAATAAAACATATCAATCTATTTCTGAATTGCAACAAATGCCAAATGATAAAGAGACTTCCCTTGAACAAGAAAATTTCTTATTGAATAAGAATTTTGTTCATTTTCTAAATTATTTAGGTGACAAGTATCAAACGGATGGAAATGATATGTTGAGTAGTTATCTTACTTATACTGTGCCAAGTAATTATGAATTTCCAGATTTTATGGAGGAAGATAAAAAAGTTTTTTATAATGAATTGCTACAAGTAAAAAATCAAAATATATCAATACCATATTCTATGACTTTAAAAAAATAATAAAGGAAGGATAGCGATATTTGCTTATTATAATTAGGAGAAATTATGAAAAATAAGAAAATAAAAAAAATAATGTATAGATTAGGATTTGTGGGAGCAAGTACAACACTTGTTGCTCTTAATTTATATGTTGATAAAGAGTTGAAAAAAATGTTAAATTTAAAAATGAAAATGCAACAAGATAATAATTTTTCATTAAGTAATATTTATTCCAATGATGATTTTTCTTTGTCAGAAGATGCTATAAAAACGATAGAAGAACTTTGTAACTATACAAATCCGAATTATGATAGTCGTTATTTAGATATTATGGATATTAATAAAGATACGGCTTTAGCTGCTTATGGAAATTTATTAAATGATGAGGTAGAAAAACATTTAAATACAGAATACTATGATAGTGCCAATGATGATATTAAGTGGGATGAATTGGCAGAAAAAATTTATCAAAATAGTATTGCTAATGAAGATAAAAATTTAACCTCTCTTTCTTTAGAACAGATAGAAGAAAAGTTAGAAAATATGGAAGTGGTGGTTAATGACTTACGAGCATCTTTTCCTGAGTATAAAACGGAAGAACTTGCTTGCGTATTAAGCAACTATGAAATGTTTACGAGTAGTACCTCCGCAGATGAAATAGGGGCAAGTGCATCTGCCAGTTCTACTACAATAGTATATTATCAAGATTCTCCATCTACTCTTGAGAATATTAAAATTGATTATCATGAGGATTTTCATGTTTGTTGTAGGAGTTGTGATGATGTTTGCCAAATTGGTACTAACGTTAGTGGTAGAGATGGTATTGGTATATACACATCACCTAATTCTCTAATCTTAGAAGGGGATGATAATTTATGCTTTGAAAGGTATACCTATCAGTTTTTAGAGGAAATATATGCATCTTTTTATAGTAGAGAATTATCAGGAAAAGTACAAAATACTTATCTTTTATATGATGAAATTCTCTTTTCACTTCAGATTGCCTTAGGATTAAGGGATGACTATAAAATTGATAGTATTTTTAAAGATTTAGCATATCATGATCCAGTATCTTTTATAAAACATTTTCCTGTATATGGAGAATATAAGGATCAATATTTTGTAAATAATTGTCAAATGTTAAAATCGTTTGATATATTACTCAGTTATAATAAAACTTATGAAGAAGAGCTTCAAAAGAATGATTTATTAGATACTTATCTTGAAGATGGTACAGAGAGTTTACAAATAATGGCAATGGATCATTTATCAAAAACTTTTTTTAATAATTTAATTGTAATGAATGAAAATCATTTTGATGAAATGAGCTTAGAAGATAACTATGCGTTTATTTCCTTATTTAAATATTCTCTAGACAAAACATGTGTTGCGATTGCTCAATTAGAAGCGGGTGAGGGATATCCTCTATTATTAAACGATTCTAAGTTATCATTTAATCAGGATATTAATACCTTTATGAATTATTTAGGAAAAAAGCATGGAGTAGATAGTACAGAATTAATCATAGAATATAGTAATACGAATTTTCCTTTAAATTACCAATTTCCAAGTTTTATAGGAGAAGAAAAGATGGGCTATTATAATGAGTTGACTTTTACTTGTTTTACAGATGTTTATGAACCAACTTTTATTTATTTAAAAAAGTAAAGTAATATTTAGAAGTATAAATATTGTAATATAGAATAAAATAAAATGAGGAAAGATTTGACAAATAGTGAAAAATAGGCGTATACTGAAAAAGTAAATCGATGAAAAAGAGAAGTAAGGATAAATTTTTTTTAAGAGAGTTTGTGATTGGTGAAAACAAATAAAGGTTTATTCTGAATAACACTTTGGAGTGCTTAAAGAAATTAAGTAGACTAAGCCGGTACTAGGCCGTTATCTAGTTTGAGCGATCATTTTATGATAATTTGGGTGGTACCGCGGAAAGATTAGTTTCGTCCCATTAGTGTATAGACACTAGGGAAGAGACTAATCTTTTTATATTGAAAGGGATGATAATATGACAATAAAAAATATTCGCTTTGCCTCTCCGATAGATAATTATCATCATTGTGAAATCCAGAAAATTTCTTTGGTAGCAATGATGGCAATCTGTCCTGATTTGGTGATAAGTCAAGTGGAAGAAAAAAAATTGGGAATGAAAAAGACTCAAAAATTATGTGATTTTTTACTTGAAAAAAATATTCCCTATGAGTTGTGTGTGCGTCATAAAGAAGTAGGAAGTTGTTCTGACTCTGTCAGAATTTATGAGAGATTTCAATCATATTTGGATGGAGATTATAGTATTTGTAAAAATTTATTATTACATGAAAAAAAGAAAGAACGTGCGTTTTTAGTAATTACAGAAGATAGGAAATATATTAATATGGCTAGGTTGAAAGAAAAATTGTCTTCTGGTGGTTTAAGACCCGCTACAGAAGAAGAAATGAGTGAGCTATTGGGAACTTATTATGGAAATGTCTCCTTATTTAATATTCAAAATGATGAGGAAAATCAAGTAGAGCTAGTAATAGATCAAGATTTATTAGAAAAAGATTATTTAGCCTTTCATCCTAACTATAATGGTGCTAGTATTTTTCTAAAACCAAGCAAAATGATTTCTTATTTAAATGTTATTGACCGAGAGGCTAAATTTATCGATATACCAGTAAAAGAAGAAAAAATTTATAAGAAAGAGGGAAAAAGAAAATGGATTTAAAAGAGATTTATCAAAGTAGTGAAAAATATTTAAGGAAAGAAATATCAATAAAGGGGTGGATTCGCAATCATAGAAAACAAAAAGAATTTGGTTTTATTGATTTTTCAGATGGGACTTGTTTTAAAACACTACAGGTAGTTTATGATAACAAATTAGCACATTTTGATGATATTCAAAAATTTCATGTTGGTTCTGCCATTGAGGTTATAGGGAGTTTGATTCCTTCTCCTAAGGAAGGACAGGCCTTTGAACTACAGGCTAGTGATATTATTTTATTGGGGGATTGTCCAGAAGACTATCCGATTCAACCTAAAAAGCATAGTCGTGAATTTTTAAGAGAAGTAGCTTATCTTCGTCCAAGAACAAACCTATTTCAGGCAGTATTTCGTATTCGTAGTACAGCTGCTATGGCCATTCATGAATATTTTCAAAGTAGAGGATATGTTTATTTTCATGCTCCTATTATTACAGGAAGTGATTGTGAAGGGGCGGGGGAAATGTTTCATGTAACTTCCCTTGATCTTTCTAATATTCCAACAGACGAGAATGGGATTTCTTATCAGAAAGATTTCTTTGGTAAAGAAACTTCTCTTACAGTATCAGGACAACTACAAGCAGAGACATTTGCCCTAGCCTATAAAAAAACTTATACATTTGGTCCCACTTTTCGAGCAGAAAACTCTAATACGAAAACACATGCTGCAGAGTTTTGGATGATTGAACCAGAAATCGCTTTCTGTGATTTAAAAGAAGATATGGATATCATGGAAGAGATGCTTCGTTTTATTGTTTTTTATGTAAAAGAAAGATGTGAAGATGAGCTTGTCTTTTTAGATAAATTTGTAGAGTCTGGATTATGTGAGAAGCTACAAGTGGTTCTTGATAAAAAGGCTGTTAGAATTACTCACCATGAAGCAATTACTATTTTAAAAGAAGCAAATAAGAACTTTGAATTTGCACCAGAATATGGAGAAGATTTAGCACGTGAGCATGAAAAATATTTGACGGAAGAAAAATTTCATGGACCTGTTTTGGTATATGATTGGCCAAAAGATATTAAGGCATTTTATATGAGATTAAATGATGATGGAGAAACAGTCGCTGCCGTTGACCTTTTAGTACCAGGTTCAGGAGAATTAATGGGTGGCTCTCAAAGAGAAGAACGTTATGATGTATTAGTTGAGAGAATGAGAAAGATGAATGTAGATGCAAAGGAACTAGAATGGTATCTTAACTTAAGACGTTTTGGAGGATGTCCTCATTCTGGGTTTGGTATGGGGTTTGAGCGATTGCTTATTTACTTAACAGGTGTTGATAATATTCGAGATGTTATTCCATTCCCTAGAACGCCTGGAAATTGTGAATTTTAAAAAAATAAATAAAAGATTTGTATAAAATAGGAAAATTTTCTCACAATATAAGTGGGAGGATGAAAGAATGAAAAAGTTAGTTCTTGTAATTGCAATCTTGTTCCTATTTACTGGATGTAATGATATGATGAATACCCCTACTAAAAAGGTGGAAGATTTTTTAGGAAAATATCAATCTATGGATAGTGATGTACTAACACAGTTAGATGATATTATTGAGAGTGATCGAGATTTAAAGGATGCTCAAAAGAAAGACTATAAAAGTTTGATGGAAAAACAGTATCAAAATCTTTCATATAAAATTAAAGATGAAAATACAGATGGTGATAAGGCAACTGTAGATGTAGAAGTAGAAGTTTATGATTATCGTAGTGCTTTAGATAAGGCTGAGACTTATCGTGATGAAAATAAGGATGAATTTTTAGACGATGATAAAAAAGAAGATAGTTCTAAATATATGGATTATAAGATTGCAGAATTAAAAAAAGTAAGTGATAAAAGAAAGTATACTATCACATTTAATCTTCATAAAGAAGATGATGAGTGGGTTTTAGATGATATTAGTGATAGTGATCGTGAGAAACTACATGGCTTATATCTAGAATAAAATGTAGGTTTAGACTATTGATAAATATGTTCAATAGTCTTTTATATTCTAGATAAAAATACAAAAACATCATACACAAAACCCATAAAGTAAAATACTTTATGAGTTTTTTAAATCTTATTATATTTGTAGGTTAAGTATATAATATACAAAAATTATAATCAAAAAATTGCTAAAACTGATAAAAAATACGAAACAAGAAGAGATTTTTTATTTTGAATATTATGATTTGATTTTTTTTATCAAACTCAAAACTTTCTCTGTATTTTGTTTTATATAGGAAAGCTCTTTTTCTTCATTTAAGATATTACCATGTAAATCAATGCAAGGAATACTACATTGATGTCTTTCTAAACAATCTCTAAACTTTTGAATAAAACTGAAAGGTTTTTCTATTTCCTCTTCAGGATTTTCAAGAATTTTCTCCACTTCTATTACTTCCTCTGGTTGTGGGTGAAAAAAATCAAAGAGTTCATTATTATATTTGCTTCCTATTTCGCAGCAAAAAATAAAGGTAGCAATTGTACTTGCTGGTGTATGATATGGTAGGGAGATGGCTATTATGTCCTTTAAAGGAACTCTTTCCTGAATACATACTTCTTCGCTTAAAGAGTGATTTCTATTTTCAATTTTTTTATTATCTACAATATGTTCATCAAATACTAAAGAAGGAGAGTGTTCAATATGTTCAAAATAGGCAGAAAACTCTCCATTAAAAGTAGATCCTCCTACTGATTTTAATTCTGTTTGAATGTGTTGAGCTAGATAGACTGAATCATTGCCATGCATTTTGAAAATTGGACGATATAATTCTTCTTGGTATTCATCTGGTAATATATCATTAAGCTCATATCCTGGTACTAAATAGCCAAAATCTAACATAACATCTAATCTGGCAATTTGCATATCTATAAGTTCTCTTTTTACTTTATAGTTTCCTAATGGTTGAATGCTATGAAAATAGCATCTTTTTACATTTATATCCATATCATTATCTCCCTCAGTTAAGTGTCAAATTGATTTTATCATAACACGTTTTTAGAAATAGAAAAAGAAAATATTTGTATTTTTTAAAAGTTATGCTATAATGGTAGACAGAAAGGAGTGGGAATCATAGTGTCCCACTCTTTCCTTTCTTAGTAGGAGGTGTATGAATAATGAAAGAAAAAATTGCAAATATTGTGAATGATGCTATCAAAGATTTAAATTTATATGTAGATGATGCTTTTATAAAAGAAGAAGAGCAGATTACATCATTAAATATTATACTAGATAGTGATGAAGTTATAGATTTAGATTTAATTACAGAAGCTTCTAGAATTATTAATCCTATTATTGATGAAGCTGATTTGATAGATAAAGAATATGTACTAGACATTAGTTCAAAGGAAAAAGGAGATGAAAATCATGAATAGTAAAGAATTTCTACGAGCAGTAGATAATATTGTAAAAGAAAAAAATATTGATCCAAGTATTGTTTATGATGCCATGGAGCTTGCCTTAACTTCAGCATATAAGAAAAATTTTAAATCAAAAACAAATGTGAAAGTTTTGATTGATCGTGATACAGGAGAGATTAAAGTATTTTCATACTTAACTGTGGTTGAGGATGAAAAAATGACAAAAGAAGAGTATGAAGATTATTTATTTGAGCATTATACAGATGAAGATGAGGAAGAAGAGCTAGAAGAGGAGTCTGAAGAAGGAGAAGACGGAGAGGAAAAAGAAGAAAAGAAGATTTCTTTCTTTAATCCAGAAATAGAGATTAAATTGCAAGATGCGAAGAAAATTGATAAAACGTTAGAAATTGGAGATACCATCGATACAGAAGTGACACCAAAAGATTTTGGACGAGTAGCAGCTTCTACTGCAAAACAAGTGGTAGTTCAAAAGATTCGTGAGGCTGAAAGAAATAGTATTATGGATGAATTTGGAGATAAGCAAGATGAGATGCTTGTTGGAACAGTAGCATTAGAAGATACCGATAACTACTTCATTGATCTTGGTAGAACAAATGGTATTTTGCCTAAAAAGGATATTATTCCAGGTGAGAAAATAGAAATGGGTAGTCAAATTAAAGTATATGTGACAAAAGTGGATAATAATGGTAAGAGCTTACTTGTGCTACTTTCTCGTAGTCATTATGGCTTTGTAAAGCGTTTGTTTGAACTAGAAATTCCAGAGTTGTCTGATGGAACGATTCTTCTTTATAGTGTAGCGAGAGATCCTGGACATCGTAGTAAGGTAGCGGTTTATTCTGAAAATCCTAATATAGATCCAATTGGTGCTTGTATTGGTGAGAAGGGAAGTAGAATTGCAAGAATTATTGAAGAGTTGCATGGGGAAAAGATTGATATCATAAAATATGATAAGGATCCTGCCGTTTTTATTGAAAACGCACTTTCTCCTGCTAAAGATTTATCAGTAGCAATAACGGATCCTAAAAAACAAGAAGCAATTGTTATTGCCGATGATGATAACTTTTCTCTAGCCATTGGTAAAAAAGGTCAAAATGCACGTCTTGCAAGTCGCCTAACACATTATAAAATAGATATTAAAAATTATGAACAGGCAAGAGAAGAAGGAATTAATTTAAGACGGGAAGATTAAATTAATGGAAAAATACGACTACTCTTATTTACTAAAAGGTATGAAAGAAAAATAGAACATCCAGAATATTATGTAGTAGATTATACTGATTATGATTTTAAAGCTTTGGCTATTGACTTCTTGGGATTTTGCAATTTTACTTGGAATACATTAGGTTCTTATGAACCTATAGAAGCTGGAGGTTTTAAGACCGATTTTTCATGAAAAAGAGTATTGTATGAAGTATGTAAAAATAAAATAGAGGAGGAAGTCAAGTGAAAGTAAAAAAAATACCAATGAGAACTTGTGTAGTTACCAAGGAACAACTTCCGAAAAAAGAATTGCTTCGTATTGTGAGAGATAAATCTGGAAAAGTTTCAGTAGATGAGTCTGGGAAACAAAATGGTAGAGGAGCATATATAAAAAAAGATGCTAGTGTTTTAGAAAAAGCCAGAAAGTCTAAATTATTAGAAAGAAAATTAGAAGTAGGAGTGCCAGATGAAATATATGAAGAAATTGAAAAAATTATAAAATTAGAAAAGTGAGGTGGATAGGAAATGATGAGTTTATTAGAATATGCAAAAGATGTAGAAAAGTCAGTAGAGGAAATTAAAGCTTTGTGTGATAAGGTTGGAATTTCTTATGAAGATGAAGAGACGTTACTTAGTGATTTGGATATTACACTTTTAGACAATGAATTACAAGATCAGGTAGATTATGTTGATGATATAGATGATGAAGTACTAGAAGAAAAGCGCGAAGAAGAGTTGACTTATGATAAAGCACTAGATTTAGCACAAAAAACTAATATTAATTTAGATGAGAATACTAGCTTTGAAAAGGTAAAATCAAAGGCAGTAAAAAAGAATGACACTAAGAAAGATTTCTTAAAGGAAAGAAAAAAGATTTATAAACATCGTGAGAAATTACAAAGTAATGAACAGGAACAAGATTTAAATACAGTTCTTTATAAAGAGGGAATGACAGTTTCTGATATAGCAGATATTTTAGAAGTAAATAGTACTGAAATTATTAAGAAATTGATGACTTTGGGGATAATGGCAAGTATTACACAGAGTCTTGATTATGACACAGTAGAAGTTTTAGTAAGCGATTATAATAAAAAATTAAAAAAAGAAGAGAGTGCTGATATTTCTAATTTTGAAGAATATGAAATTGCAGATAATGAGCAGGATTTAGTAGAACGCCCACCTGTTATAACAATTATGGGACATGTAGATCATGGAAAAACAACATTATTAGATGCCATTCGTAAGACAAATATTGCAAGTGGTGAAGCTGGTGGAATTACCCAAGCAATTGGTGCTTATTCTGTAAGTTGTAATGGTAAACAATTAACGTTTATTGATACACCAGGACATGAGGCATTTACAGAAATGAGGGCACGAGGTGCTAGTGTTACCGATATTGTTATTATTATTGTAGCAGCAGATGATGGTGTAATGCCACAAACAAAAGAAGCAATTGATCATGCCAAGGCAGCAAAGGTTCCAATTATTGTTGCTATTAATAAGATTGATAAAGAAAATGCCGATATAGATCGCGTTATGGCAGAACTCTCTCAAAATGGTCTTACACCAGAAGAATGGGGCGGAGATGTCATCGTAAGTAAAATCTCTGCAGCTACAGGAGAAGGTATTAATTCATTATTAGAAAATATTCTGTTAATTGCAGAAATGGAAGGTTATAAGGCAAATCCATCTCGCTATGCTAGTGGTACTGTAATTGAGGCTCGTATGGATAAGCATCTAGGTTCTGTTGTAAGTTTGTTAATTCAAAATGGAACACTTCGTTTAGGAGACCCTATTGTTGTTGGAACTACAGCAGGAAAGGTGAGAACATTAAAAAATGATTTAGGACAAAATATTGTGGAGGCCTTACCGTCTACTCCAGTAGAAGTAACAGGACTTTCTTCTCTTCCATCAGCAGGAGATAAGTTTATGGCATTTGAAACAGAAAAACAAGCCAAACAAATCGCCGAGGAGAGAAGAATTCGTGCCAAAGAAAAAGATACGAATCGAAGTGGGATGACATTAGATGATTTGTTTAGTCAAGTAAAGACAGGAATAAAAGAAATTAATGTTGTTTTAAAAGCAGATGTAAATGGAAGTTTAGAAGCTGTTCGTTCTTCACTATCAAAGATTGAAGTAGAAGGTGTCAAAATTCAGGTGATACGTGGTGGTGTAGGTGCTATTACAGAAAGTGATGTAGTACTAGCCCAAGCATCTAATGCAATTATAATTGGTTTTAATGTTCGAGGTTCTACTAAGACAATGGATACTGCTAAGGAGTATGGTATTGAAATTCGTAATTATGATATTATTTATAAAGTAGTAGAAGAGATGGAAGCAGCAATGAAAGGAATGCTTGATCCAGAATATGAGGAGAAAGTAACAGGTACATTAGAGATTCGTCAAATTTTCAAGTTTTCGAAAGTTGGGTTAATTGCTGGATGTCATGTGGTAACAGGTACTATAAAGAATAACAGTAAAGCTAGAATTATCCGTGATGGTGTTGTTGTATATACAGGAAATGTTAATACCCTTCAAAGAGAAAAGGATCAGGTAAAAGAAGTTAGTAAAGGTATGGACTGTGGTTTAACCCTTGAAAATTGTCAAGACTATAAAGAAAATGATGTTATAGAAGTATACGATTTGGTAGAAATTAAAAGATAAAGTATAGAAAAGTCAAAATAGGCTTATTATTAAAGACATTCTTATCAAAGTAAGACATGAGGCTTATATAGGGAGAAAAATATGGAAAATATTAGAATAGAACGATTAGAGTCTACTTTTCAAGAAGAGATTAGTATGATTTTAATGACAGAAGTAAGGGATGAAGATTTGCGTTTTGTTACTATTACAGGTTGTGATATTACAAATGATCTAAGTTTTGCAAAAGTCTATTTTACGGTATTAGATGCTACTAGAAAAAAGGACGTTACGGAAAGTTTAAATAAAGCATCGTCTTTTATTCGAGGAAGGCTGAGCGAAAAGATAGAAATTCGTCATACTCCAGAGTTGAAATTTGTATATGATGAATCTATTGCTTATGGAGAAAAAATAGAAAATATTTTAGAAGAGATTCACGAGAAGGAACAAAACTAGTTCTTTTTCTTTTTAAGTAGATTTCTAGCTTGTTTTATTCCTTAATTTTAGTATAATAATAATAGAAATATTATTGGGTGAAAATTATGAGAAGAATCGTAAATACAATTGAAAAGGTAGATGAAAATGCATTACAATCCTCTTTTATAGAATCTGTAAAAGATACTGAGTTTGCAAGTTATATAAATTCTTTAGGAATACCTCCTGAAGTTTTAATGAAGTATACCTCTAGTTTAGAAGATTGTTTAAAGGAGAAAAAAAACTGTACGAAGTGTAAGAGTCTTAGTGTTTGTCCTAATATGGTGAAGGGGTATGCTTATACACCTGAATTTATAGGAAAAAAGATTTTATTTTCATATGTTGCCTGTTACCGGTATAATAAGCATTTAGAAGAGACAAATTACTTAAAGAATATAGATTTTTTTAAATTACCGAAGGAACTTAAGGAGGCATCATTTCAAGATATATATAAGGATGATAAAGCAAGAATTCCTATTGTAAAATATTTTAAGGAGTTTATGGAGAACTATCAAAAAGGAAAAAGCCCAAAGGGACTTTATTTAACAGGATCGTTTGGTTCAGGAAAGACGTATTTAATTGCTGCATTATTTAATGAGATGGCAAAAAGGGGAGTGCGTAGTGCTCTTATATATTACCCAGAATTACTTCGTAGTTTAAAGTCTTCATTTTCTAGTGATTATGAAGAGCGATTTCGTTATATTAAAAGAGTGCCATTATTGTTGCTTGATGATATAGGTGCAGAAAATGTAACAGCATGGAGTAGAGATGAAGTACTAGGTCCTATTTTACAATATCGAATGGAAGAAGGTCTATCAACTTTTTTCACTTCTAATTTAAATTTAGAAGAATTAGAAAGTAATTTTATTATAAAATCTTCTTCTTTGGAGAAGGTAAAGGCAAGAAGAATTATGGAAAGAATTAAACAATTAACGATAAGCCTTTCTTTAATTAGTGAAAATAGAAGAAATCGAAGTTAAAGTATTGACTATTTATTAAATTGTGATAATATTTACTTATTAGCAATGAAATATAATGATAAAGGACAAGATGATATAGTGTTCTTTTTAAGAGAATTCATGGTTGGTGAGAATGAATAAAGACCTATGTTGTTACTACCTTTTGAATAGAATTATGAAAAGTAATTCCGGTGTAACCGTTATTTTTAAATTAAGCGAAACCAAGGATGGTACCGTGTTATGCACTCCTACTAAATTTAGTAGGAGTTTTATTTATGGGAGGTTTTTATGAATAATATAATATCTACAAAAAATACAATAGGAATTAGAGAGTATATGAATTACTATTTAAATATTCCTTATCTTGAGGATACTAGATTAACACATAGGAAAATGAATCAGTATTTGCAAGATCATCATTATCGAACACCAACTAGGATTTCTTTTTCAAGTATTACAGAAGAGGACTTTTTAGTAGGAAAGTATCTCTTAGTAAGGGAAGAGACTGTGCATGGTCAAACACGCAAAAATTCTTTTAAGAAAGCAAGAATTTTAGCATATGAGAATCCACTTTATGAAAATTTGGATTTGCTCTTAGAAAAATTATCATATGAGAAGTCAGGTTCTATTCTACCATGTGATAAAACAGTTAAGGTTTATTCAAAAGATACTTTTTTATATCAAAAAGGAAGATGATATATGAAAGTTAGACGAATTAGCTTGAGAAATGTGGATGATTATTTTCTAATTGGCCTGTTACAGAGGTCTAATTGTATGAGTAATGTAGAAGAGATACAACAAGAATTTTTTAGAAGATTAGAAAATGAAAGTGAAGAGCAAGTACTAATAAGATGGAAGAAAACTCAAAATTCTATCATAAAAGAATTACTAGAAGAGTATCTTGCCACACGTTACTTGTCATACGATGTGTCTGTTACAAGTCTATCAAAAATTTCTCATGAATATTTCCATAACGTAAAATCTTTGAATGCTATTGTTTCATTAACCTATGCCACTTGTCCAGAGATTCGTAAACTAGCTACTAAAAAGTATATAAATGCTATGATGGAATATTTAGAGGAATCAGAACAGGAAGATTGGGAATATTATGAAAGAGAAGGAAATGATTCTGAAATTTCGAATAATAATAAAATATTAAAATTTGAAGAAAAACATGGAAAGTTAAATCAGAGAGAAATAAAGGAAACTGCAAAAATATATAAAATTAGTGATTTAAAAAGGAGAAAAAGTAATGATTAATATTAAAGAAAATGAAAAATTAAATATTCTAAATCACTCTTGTGCCCATTTATTAGCACAAGCTGTAAAACATTTATATCCGAAGGCAATGTTTTGGGTAGGCCCTGTTATTGAGGACGGTTTTTATTATGATATCGATTTAGGAGAAGATGTCATTAAAGAAGAAGATTTAGAAAAAATCGAAAAAGAGATGAAAAAAATAGCGAAAGATGGAAAAAGAATTGTTCGTGAAGAACTAAGTAAGGAAGAAGCTTTGGAAAAATTTACGAATGATCCTTATAAGCTAGATTTAATTGAGAGAATGAATGAGGAAGAACAAGTTATTTCTTGTTATACGCAAGGTGATTTTACAGATCTTTGTAGAGGTCCACATGTTGATACTGTAAAAGAGTTAAAATATTTTAAATTATTAAAAGTAAGTGGTGCTTATTGGAAAGCAGATGCAAATAATAAAATGTTACAAAGAATTTATGGCGTTTGTTATGATAAAGAAGATGAGCTTCATCATCATTTGCAGGAAATAGAAGAAGCAAAAGAGAGAGATCATCGTAGAATTGGTAAGGATCAGGAGTTGTTTATGAATCATAAATTGGTTGGTTCAGGAATGCCTTTATGGTTGCCAAATGGTGCTATTATTCGTAAACAATTAGAAAATTATATTTATGAAAAAGAACAAAAACTTGGATATAATCATGTTTATACACCATGCGTTGGAACGGTTGATTTATATAAAACATCTGGACACTGGGATCATTATCAAGAGAATATGTTTCCAATGATGAAAGTAGATGAAGAAGAATTTGTATTAAGACCTATGAATTGTCCACATCATATGTTAGTTTATAAAAATAAAATGCATTCTTATCGTGATTTGCCAATCCGAATTGGCGAGTTTGCTACTGACTTTCGTTATGAAGCAAGTGGTGCTGTAAAGGGGTTAGAACGTGTTCGTTGTATGTGTCAAAATGATGCCCATTTATTTGTAACGCCTGACCAGATAGGAGAAGAATTTGAAAAAGTTGTAAATTTAATATTAGATGTTTATCATGATTTTGGAATAAAAGATTATAAATTTAGGTTATCTTTGCGTGATAAAAATGATAAAGAAAAATATTTTGATGATGATGAAATGTGGGATAAGGCAGAAAATAAATTAAGAGAAGTATTGAATCATTTGGGAGTGGAATATTTTGAAGCAGTAGGAGAAGCCGCTTTTTATGGACCAAAACTTGATGTAGAAGTACGACCTGCAGTGGGACCAGAAGTAACCCTTTCTACTTGTCAGCTTGACTTTTTGCTACCAAGAAATTTTGAATTATCTTATATTGATGCCCACGGGGAGAAGAAAATACCAGTAGTGCTTCATCGTGCTATTTTTGGGACTTTTGATCGTTTTACTGCCTTTATTATTGAAGAGACAAAGGGGGTATTTCCAACTTGGCTTGCACCAGTTCAAGTTAAAGTGATTCCAATTAATCCTGAGTATCAAGGGGATTATGCCCAAGGAGTTGTAGAGCTGTTACAACAAGCAAATATCAGAGTAGAACTTGATGATCGTAATGAAAAGTTAGGATATAGATTAAGAGAGGCACAAACAAGTAAAGTACCATATACTATTATTTTAGGCGATCAAGAAAAAGAAAATAATACAATTAGCTACCGTTTACATGGGAAAAAGGAAACTACAACTATTACAAAAGAGGACTTCCTAGAAAAATTACGAATTGAAATTGCTACAAAAGCATTAACGAATCAGTAGGCTTTTGTATATAATATATAGGAATTATTTAGTAGGTTAAATAAAAAAATAGTATACAAATATCAAGATTTATTGTATAATGATAACTGTTTAGAAAAGGAGTAGTGATAAAATGAAAAAAACAAAAATTGTTTGTAGTATTGGACCAGCTAGTAATGAAGTTGATGTTATGGAGTCAATGGTATTAGCAGGAATGAACATAGCACGTATTAATTTTACACATGCGACTTATGAGGAAAGAGAAAAAGCAATTGCTTCTGTGAGAGAAGTTCGAAAAAGAACTGGAAAGTCAGTTGCTATTCTTTGGGATACAAAGGGACCTGAATTTAGAAGTGGTATGTTGGAAAATGATTCTATTGAATTAATAGAGGGTAGAATTATTCGTATTGTAAAGGAAGATTGCTTAGGCAATGAAGAACGCTTTACTGTAAATCATCCAGAAGCTTTAGATAGTCTAAACGTTGGAGATGTTATTTTCTTAGAGAATGCTAAGATGAAACTTGAAATTATTAGTAAGGAAGAAGATGGCGTTACTTGTAAGGTTATTATTGGTGGAACCTTAGGTAATCGTAAAAGTATAAGTGCTCCAGGTATAAAATTAGATATTCCGTATGTTAGTGATTTGGATCGAGAGGATATTAAATATGCTTGTGAACATGGTGGAGAATATTTAGCGATTTCTTTTGTATCTTGCCGTGAAGATGTATTAGAAATTAGAGAAATATTGAGAGAGTATGGTCGTGAAGACTTGCAAATTATTTGTAAAATTGAAAGTGAATTGGGAGTTGAAAATTTAGAGTCAATTTTACAAGTTTCAGCAGGTGCGATGGTAGCACGCGGGGACTTAGGTTCGGAAATGGCTAGTGAAATGTTGCCAATTGTACAAAAGAATATGATTAATACCTGTCGTAAAATGGGTAAGATTTGTATTGTTGCAACTGAGATGTTGGAAACAATGATGGAAAATAGTCGTCCAAAACGTGCAGAGACAAGTGATATTGCAAATGCTGTACTTGATGGGGCAGATGCCGTTATGTTAAGTGGTGAGACAACTATTGGAAAGCATCCAATTGAGACAGTACGTGCTATGGCAAATATTTGTGAAGTAACAGAGGGATATGCAAATTTTGATTATACTGAGAGAAAGGGTAGCCTACCAAATGCCCCTGCTGCTATTGCTAATTGTGTGGTAGAAAGTGCTAATTTATTAAACGCTAAATTGATTTGTGCTGCTTCCATTAGTGGTTATACTGCTAGAATTATTAGTAATTTAAAACCAAATTCAATTATTTTGGCATTATGCCCAGATGAAAAAACAGGCAGACGTCTTGCATTAAATTGGGGCGTTTATCCAATGGTTTTACCAGTTTGTAATTCTACTGATGAAGTACTTACAAAGAGTGTAGAATGTGCTAAAGAATTTATGGATTTAAAGAAAAATGATGTTGTGATGATTACAGGAAGCTTCCCTAATACAGAAGAGTCACGTCCGACAAATTTAATGAAAATAGAAGAAATCGATTAACAAAAATGAAATTTTTGAAACGCAATCCTTGCGTTTTTTTTTTTTTTTTTTTGGTACGATAAGGATATCCGAAGATTAGGAACGAATAAT
>CAJUHO010000008.1 GCA_910586195.1 uncultured Bacilli bacterium | reverse complement strand
CAGGAGAGGTTGATGTAAAGTTTATAAAGAAGAGTGAGAAGGAGTTCGGAAGTGCTCAATATAAAGTAGCAGAAAAGAGAGGTGGTTGGAGAACACCAGATGGATTTACATTTGGAACAGAAGAGATATCGGGAATCTGGGTAGGAAAGTTTGAGACGAGTAGTTCTAATCCAAGTGCACAATATGGGGGCGGAAATGTTACGAACTTAGATGTGATGATAAGGCCAAATGTTTTTTGTTGGAGAAATATTCAAGTAGCAAATATTGCTATTATTGGAAGAAATATGACAAAGAGTGGAAATCGTTATGGTTTTAATAGTAGTAAATTAAATTCCCATGCTATGAAGAATAGTGAGTGGGCACTTCCTGCCTATCTTTCACAAAGCAAATATGGGAAGTTAGGAAATAGGAATTATACAGGAGCGAATAAAGAGATATATCAAAATAAATCTTTATATACAACAGCTTGTAGTTATGGTGCCCCAAGTGTTGTAGATACTAATTATAGATGTCATTATATGTATAGTGTGAGGCCAGAAGGGACAGGAGCCTCAACAACAGGAACAATCTATGGAATTTATGATATGTCAGGAGGAGCTTGGGAATATACAATGGGAGATTATACACAAAATCAAAATAAGTATTCGGGAAAGAATACTGCAAATAATTCAGGATACACAGGGTTACTTGGAGATGGGAATAATTATATAGGAAAGGAATGGTTAGAAGATAGATATTATAACTTTTATACAGGTAACAATCCATTAACGGCCTGTAATGGGAAACCATGTATAACTCATGCCTTAAATGAAACTGAAGAATGGTATAACGGTTATGTGAATATGATAACAGCAGAGAATCCATGGTTAATAAGAGGTGGTTACCTTGAAAACGGTGAATCTTCAAGCATTTTTGCATTTTATCTTGAAAGTGGATATCCTTTTTTTGTTATTACTTTCCGTATGGTATTAACTGTAGACTAGACCAAAATTATAAATTACAAACTTTTATAAAATGATAATATATTATAAAAAACTCATAAAGCTAAATACTTTATGAGTTTTTTTATGATTATATTTATAAATTAAGTATATAATATCGAAAGTATATAATCAAGTGGAAAAAGGAAAAATTATGGAAGAATAAAGGAATAAAAGGATACAGAGGAAAGGTTAAATGGTCAAAAATTTGTCAGAAAGGAGTGTGGAAATACAAAAAAGGACAAAAATTGATAAATAATAAAAATAGTCATAAGGCTAGTCAAGTAGGAAGGAGTTATTGATATATAAGAAAGATGATTTGCCAAATCATAAAGTATTTAGCTTTATGATAAAAGAGAGGTTAGAGGATGCTAGGAAGAATAAAGTATCAATGGAAGAGATTAAAGAATAACAATTACATTATATTGATAGGGATTATCAGTTTGTTTTTAGTAGTGGGAGGTTTTTCCTATGCCCTATTTACAGGTAGTACAGAAAGGAAGGGGGCTCTAAATATCGTAACAGGAGAAATTGTTGGGACAATAACAAGTGAAAGTTTAGATAATAATCATAGTATGATAATCAAAAGTGGAGAAAGTAAAGAGATAGTAATTACTTTGAAGAATGAAAACGGGCGAGACGCAAAGTTTAACTTCTGGTATGAAGTAGCAGAGGGGGTCAATGTGAGTTACGATAGTACAAAAGATGAACCCATGGGAGAAGAGGGAGAAGTGATTCGTAATAAGGGAGTAAAGACTTATGGATTAAAGATAGCGAATAATACAGATAAAGATGAGGTAATTACTTTTGGAAGTAATGGAGGATTTTATGATAAAGAGTTAAACTTTCCAAGCGATAAGAAAATAATAGAAGGAATTATACCGATTGTAAATACAGAGGCTAACATGATAAAAGTAGTATGGAATGAATCTAGTAGTAGTTGGGTAAAGGCAGACAATCATAATTGGTATGATTATGACTTTGGAAAGTGGGCCAATGCCGTAACGGTGACAACTGCAAGTCGAAGTAAATATCAAAGTGCGATAAGTGGGACAGCAATTCCAATGAATGATATTGAAACAATGTGGGTGTATATTCCAAGATACTCTTACACGATAGGAAGTGAAGATGGAGATGCCTATTATGGAAAGAAGGGAGTATATTTGAACAGTGTCCCAACCTTATCATTACCAGGAGAAATCGATGTTAAGTTTATAAAGAAGAGTGAGAAAGAGCTTGGAAGTGCGCAATATAAAGTAGCAGAAAAGAGAGGTGGCTGGAGGACGCCCGATGGATTTACATTTGGGACAGAAGAGATATTAGGAATCTGGATTGGAAAATTTGAAACCAGTAGTTCAAATCCAACTGCCACACTTGGTGGAGGAAATGCAACTAACTTAGATGCGATGATAAAACCGAATGTGCCAAGTTGGAGAGGAATAAAAGTAGCAACTATTGCTAGTGTAGGAAGGAATGTTACAAAAAGCGGAAATCGTTATGGTTTTGATAGTAGTAGGATAAACTCTCATGCTATGAAGAATAGTGAGTGGGCACTTCCAGCCTATCTTTCTCAAAGTAAATATGGAAAAATTGGTAATAGAAATTTTAGTGGAGCGAATAAGGAAATTTATCAAAATAAATCAAATAAAAACATAGCAGGTTGTAGTTATGGTGCACCCAGTAATGGTGCTACGGATTATGGCTGTCACTATACTTACGATATAAATATATCAGGAACAGGTGCATCTACTACAGGTAGTATTTATGGAATTTATGATATGAGTGGTGAAAGTTGGGAATATGTAATGGGAGATTATACTGAAAATGGGTTGAGATGCTCTGGAAAAGATAAGTATAGTAATTCAGGCTATACAGGCCTTTTGCAAGATGGTAGTACCTATACTGGACAAAGTTTTCTAGAAGATAAATATTATAATTTTGTGACTAAAAATGATATTTTTATGACAATAGATGAAGTTGTGAATTGGTACGATGATTATTTAGAAATTTGCCAAAATCACCATCCGTGGATTGTACGTAGTGGAGGTTATGCAAATAATCAGGATGCAGGCATTTTTAGTTCTGGCTGTTATAGTGGTAACGGAGGAGATGCAGCGTTTCACTTAGTAATAAGTGTATCTTAAATGAATAAATACTATAAAGCGCTACTTGGACTGCTTTCTAATGCCTATTTTATATAAGATAATGATATTGACACTTTCTGTTTGATATTAGGAGTAAGTAACATGTTGCTCTTATAAAAATACGTAAAATTATTGTCTTAATAGAATTTATACGCTATAATATAAGACATTGGAGGGATACAAATGGCAAAAGCTTTAGAAAAAGAAAAGCAACAAAAAACAGAAACAAAGAAAGAAAAAAATAAAAATATTCATGAAATTGTAATTAAGATGGATGGAGAAAGATGGGAAAAGGCAATGGATGATTCCTTTAAAAAACATCAAAAAGATGCTAAAG
Source organism: uncultured Bacilli bacterium (assembly GCA_910586195.1). Classification (GTDB taxonomy): domain Bacteria; phylum Bacillota_I; class Bacilli_A; order RF39; family UBA660; genus MGBC119817. The sequence goes on along the minus strand of CAJUHO010000008.1, from coordinate 43,910 downwards.
TAGATGGCTTTAGAAAAGGAAAAGTACCAAGAAATATCTATGAAAAGCATTTCGGTAAGGAATCCCTTTTTATAGATGCAGCAGATTCCTTATTACAAGAAGCATATGAAAAGGCAATAGATGAGTCAAAATTAATTCCAGTTGTACAACCAGGAGTGGATTTAAAATCACTTGATGAAAATGGAGTAGAGTTTCTTTTTAAAATTATTACGAAACCGGAAGTAAAGGTAAAAAAATATAAAGGTTTATCTATAAAGCCTGAAAAAGTAAAAGTTACAAAAGAAGAAATTGATCATGAACTTTCTCATGTTTTAGAGCGTTATACAGAAATCGCTTTAAAAGAAGGAAAAGTTGAAAATGGTGATATTGCGGTAATAGATTTTGAAGGATTTAAAGATGGTGTAGCTTTCGATGGAGGTAAGGGTGAGAATTATTCCTTAGAAATTGGTAGCAATACATTTATTCCAGGTTTTGAAGAACAAGTAATTGGCATGAAATCGGGAGAAGAAAAAGAAATTAAAGTTACATTTCCAGATGATTATAATGCAGAGGATTTAAAAGGATGTGACGCTACTTTTAAAGTAAAAGTAAATGAAGTAAAAGAAAAAATAAAAAGAGAAATGGATGAAGATTTCTTCCTAGATTTAGGAATGGAAGGTGTTAATTCTGAAGAATCTTTGAGAAAAGAAATTGAATCTAATATTAAAGCACAAAAAGATGCAGATGCTGAAAATAAATATATTGATAAAATTTTAGAAGAAGTTTCTAAGAATGTAGATGTGGATATTCCACAGGAAATGGTAGATGAAGAGACAGAGCGTTTATTAAAAAGATTTGAACAACAAATGCAAATGCAGGGAATTTCTTTGGATGTATATTATCAATTTACGCAAACAACAGAAGAAAATTTAAAAGAACAATTAGAAAAAGAAGCTTATCAAAATGTTTTATATCGTCTAATGTTAGAAGAGATTACAAGTTTGGAAAAAATTGAAGTAACAGCAGAAGAGGCTGAAGAGGAAGCTTTAAATCTTGCTAAGAAGTATCAAATGGAAAAAGAACAATTATTAGAACAATTTGGTGGAATTGATATGATTCAGTATGATCTTGAAATGAGAAAAACGATTGAAACTTTAAAAGAGTTAAATAAATAGAAAAGTCGAGAATGACTTTTTTATTTTGAAATTTCTTGCATTGTGCAATGTTCTTAACTACAATAGGAAAAAGTTAAGTAAAGGAGTGAAATGATGATGAAAAATTATTATAAGCAGATTTGCACAATAATAGAGACAGGGATTTTACAAGAAGATGTAAAGATAATTCAGAAAAAGATGATTGAACTTTCTAAAATACATGATGTAAATGCTATGAAAGCCTTATATTTATTAATAAAATTACAACCAGAAATTGCTAAAGAAAATGCAAATTATTTAATGACAAATCTAGACTATCAAGATGAAACAGATCGAAGTACTATATGTATTAATTTAGCTAATAATACAGTAAAAGCATCTTATCGTCTCCTAGATGCTATCATAAATTCTTTTGTATTAGATGTTAGTCTAACTGATGATAATGAAAGCACATGTTATGGATATTTAATGGCCCATTTATCAGATATTTATAGAGCAGATAATAATTTTCATTCCAAAGGAGAATTAGAAAAAGTAATGGTAAAAATATCAAAAACAATTGTTATGACATATCCATTTAACTTTTCTAAGCCTTGTTATATCAATAAACATGGGAAAAATAAAAACTATTATGATTTAGTACAAGATTACCGACAAAAAAATTCCTATTTCTTAGATCAAAAACAGGAAGATGGTAAATATCCTAAAATGAATAAATTGCTAAAAAATAAAGAAGGAGAGGTTAATTATTTGTCATTTAATTCATCTTCTACCTTTATTAAAAATTGGGAATACTTCGAGACAGATGAGAGATTTACGAAAAAAAAGAGATATAATTTAAGTACATTGAGTTTTGTAGACAAATATCTTTAAATAGTTAAAGCAAAGAGAGAAAAATAGAAAATAATTCCTTTGAAAAGTTTCAAAAATATTATATAATAGAAAACAGTATTTATTTAAGGAGGTGCTCACTTTTGAAACAAGAAAAATATGCAGTACTTTTAATTAATGATACAGTCTTATTTCCAAATTGTGAGTTACGCCTTGAAAGTGATCAGTTTCAAGATAAACAGATATTTTCTGTAACAGAAGCATCTCTTTCTAAGAAACTTTTAATTGTAAATCCTATTCCTCCTAAGGGTGAGAATATTGATATTACAGGGCTACCAAGAGTTGGAGTTTTAGCACTTTTAAAAATGAAGATGGATGTTCCTAATGGCAAGACAAGAGCTGTTCTTTTGGGACTTGAGAGAGTAGAAGTAAAAAAATATATAGAAGAAGAGTATTTTTATGAAGCAGAAGTTTCTCCTTTAGAAGAGGTTAATATTTCTGATGAAAATTCTTATAAAAATATATTAATAAAAGCATTAAATCATTACATTCATAAAGTTCCCTATGTTGGTAATGCTATATTAAATCAGTTGGATGTCGTAGAGTCTTTACAAGATTTAACAGATTTAATTATTAGTTTTCTTCCCTTTGACTATGCTAAAAAGAAAAAATATATAACCCAAATCGATGCCAGTAAAAGGGCTCATATGTTAATTGAAGATATGAATGAGGACTTGAAACTAATTGAGTTAGAAGAAAAACTAGAAAAAGAGGTAGAAAAGGAATTAACGCAGACTCAAAAAGAATTTTTTTTAAGAGAGAAAATAAAAGTAATTCAAAAAGAATTAGGGGATGTGAATTCTAAGGAAGATGAAGTAGACAGACTAAAAAGAAAACTTTCTACTTTAAAGTGTAATCCTAAAGTTAAACAAAGAATTAGGCAAGAGATAAAACGTTATGAAACAGTCTCTTCTCACTCACCAGAAGTAGGCATGATAAGGGACTATATCGACTGGATGTTAAATCTTCCTTGGTGCCATTATACAAGAGATACTACAAGCCTAACAGAAGTAGTGCGAATTTTAGATTCTACTCACTATGCTTTAAAGGATGCCAAAGAAAGAGTTTTAGAGTATTTAGCGGTAAAACAAAATACTAATAATTTAAGGAGTCCTATTTTATGTTTAGTAGGGCCTCCAGGCGTAGGGAAAACGTCTCTTGCTCAATCTATTGCAAAAAGTCTGAATCGTAAGGTAACAAAAATAAGTGTTGGTGGCATTAATGATGAAGCAGAAATTGTAGGTCATAGAAGAACCTATATTGGTTCATGTCCTGGAAGAATTATTCAAGGAATTCGCAAGGCTGGGACTACCAATCCTGTATTTATTATTGATGAGATTGACAAAATGCATAAAGATATAAAAGGAGATCCTGCTAGCAGTTTACTAGAGGTTTTAGATCCTGAACAAAATAGTAAGTTTTCAGATCACTATATTGAGGAAGAATTTGATTTATCAAAAGTTATGTTTATTGCTACCGCTAATTATGTGGAACAGATTCCATTTGAATTACAAGATCGTCTAGAAATTATTGAAGTTTCTAGTTATACAGAGTATGAAAAATTGGATATTGCTAAAAACCATTTAATTCCGAAACAGCTAGAAGAACATGGCTTAACACCAATATCGGTCCAATTTTCGGATGATGCTATTTTATTTTTAATTAGGCATTATACCAAAGAGGCGGGTGTTAGAAACCTAGAAAGAATGATTGCCTCTCTTCTGCGAAAAATTGTGAAAACATTTTTAACAGATGGTACGGTGGCATCTTTTCAAGTAGATATTCCTTTAGTAGGGCACTTTTTAGGAAAGAGAAAGTATCGTTACCAAGAGCAAGAAGAGCAGATGACAATAGGAGTAGTCAATGGGCTTGCCTATACGCCATTTGGTGGAGATATCTTGCCAATGGAAGCGACCTATTACAAAGGAGGAGGAAATCTCATTTTAACAGGCTCTTTGGGAGAAGTCATGCAAGAGTCCGCTCGAATTGCTTTAAGTTATATTAAAGCTCATATGCACTCTTTCGGAATACCTTCCCATACACTTGAAAAAAATGACATTCATATTCATGTACCAGAAGGTGCTGTTAATAAGGAAGGGCCATCGGCGGGGATTGCTCTGGTAACAACACTGGTCAGTCTTTTGACGAAGGTTCCTATTACTTCACAAATTGCTATGACAGGAGAAGTTACCCTAACAGGGAAGATTCTTGCAATTGGTGGATTAAAAGAAAAAATTATTGGTGCGCATCGTGCGGGAGTTACTACTGTATTTTTACCACGAGATAATGAAAATGATTTAGATGAAATACCAGATGATATAAAAGAGGATTTGACATTTGTTTTCGCTTCAAGTTATCAAGAAATTTATGATATCTTATTTAAAACAAAAATAAAAAATTATCAAGAAATTGGAAGTTAAGAATAAACTTCCTTTTTTTTCATATTATTAAATGAAAGGAAGCGATAAGTATGAAAAAAGTAATCTCTTTTGATAAAGAAATTCTTTTCCCAACCATGATAGGAGAAATTACCGCTATCTCGCTTGATCAAACTTTAAAATTTTTATCAAAAAGTGATATAGAGGGCGATTTTATTATTAGCGGACGCTATAAAATGACAGAGGCTAGTGCGATAGAAGAGGAGTTTAAATATACATTACCTATAGAAATTACTTTATTAGAAGCATTTACTTTAAATACCACAAAAATAGAAATTCAAGATTTTTATTATGAGGTTGTGGACGAAGAGGTATTAAAAGTAAAAATCGATATTTTGGTAGAAGGGGTAGAAGAAGTTTTATTAGAAGAAGAGACAGTAGAAGATGCAGTAGATAAGGAACTTGAAAAAATGGAAGAAGAGAAAGTGGTAAAACAGGAAAGTAGACTACAACGTTTAGAACGAGAAGAAGGACAACTAGAATCATCTGTAGAAGAGACAAAAATAGAAGTGATTAAGTCAACTAGTGATGATGAGATAAGGGAGAATAGGGAATGTGATGGAGAAGAGAAAGATATTGAAGAGAAAATGACAGATATAGAGCCTGTTTTACCGCCTAGGCAAGAGGAAAAAGAAAAGATTGAAAAGGAAGAGAAAAAGGAGATACTAGAGGAAAAAATACAGTCTTTAAATACTACCAATTCTTTGGAAGAAAAACCATCTAATATTCAATCTATTTTCCGTGTATTTAATGATGCAGAAGAAACTTATAAAGCGTATACTGTTTATATTATGAGAAAAAATGACTCTATTGCAACTGTATTAGACCGATATAAAATTACCAAAGAGCAATTAGAAGAATATAATGATTTATCTCAAATAGAATTGGGCTCTAAAGTAATTATACCAGCTACTGATGATTAGAGCAGGACGAGTGATTGATAAATATAAGCTTTATGCAAAGCGATATGATTATCAAAAGAATGCACGTATTCTAACATTAGATGATAAGCAAGTTGTTGTAAAAGAAAAACGAAAAAATAAAAAAGAATTATTTAATTTTCTAGATTCCAAAGATTTTCCTTATGTTTTAAAACCCATCAACTTAGAAGCAGAAGACTCATTTGAAATTTATCCCTATATTGAACCAAAAGTAATAAGTGGAGACGAAAAGGCTGTTGATATGATGTATATCTTGAGTCTTCTTCATAATAAGACAAGCTTTTATAAAGAAGTAGTGTTAGATGATATTAAAGCTTTATATGAACAAATGACAAAAAAAATTGAATATTTATACTACTATTATAGAGATATACAGGATATTATTGAAAAAAAAGTTTATATGGCTCCTGATGAGTATTTATTAGTGAGAAACATGACGGCGATTTATATGGCACTAGATTATGCTAAAAGAAAAATTGATAATTGGTATGAAGAGGTTAAAAATAAAAAAAGCCTTCGTTATGCGCTTCTACATTATAAGATAGAAACTGCGCATTTCATCGAAGGAGATAATAGTTATTTTATTAGTTGGGACCATGCTCAAAAGGATTTTCCTATATATGATTTTTTAAACTTTTTTCAGAGTGAATATCAAACCTTAGATATGAGTAGTCTATTTAACATTTATAAGCATAAATATCCCTTTACAAGGGATGAAGAAAATTTATTTTTTAGTTTAATTAGTCTCCCTCCTAAAATTGAATTAGGAAAGAATACTTATAATAAATATAGCGGAGTATATCGTTTTGTAACTTATCTTAACAAAAGTTATGAATTTTTATCAAAACAGGATAAGGACTACCAAAAAGCTTATGAATAAGAAAAGACTAAAAAGAATAATAGCATTTAATTTAGTAGTAATAAAAATGAGAATTAATGCTTGATAGAAAATAATAACTAAAACAATTAAAAGAAGTGCCAAGTAGAGGATACTATTTCTTCTTTTTTGTTTGCAAGGTTGACACATACAATAAAATGGATGTTTTGGATTTTTAAAACTCATAGATTTCACCTATTGTAATTTATGCAATATATCTCGTAAAGTGTATGACAAATCATAAATAATTCGTTTCTTTTTCTTTTTTTCTTTGTATAATAATAATGAGGTGGCTTATGAAAGATAAAGGATTTACGTTAGTAGAGTTAATTATAACAATCGTGATAATGGCAGTTATTTTGGTGGTTGCTTTCCCCTCTATTGGTAGATTGCAACAAAATAATAAGTATAAAAAGTATGTTTCATATGGGGAGTCTATGGTTTCATCTGGTAAATTATATGTAGATCAGTATCATGAGGATATATGGGGAAGTACTACTGCAACAGGGACTAAAACCATTACTATGGAGACTTTGAAGGATTCCGTTTTACTGAAGGATTATGTTGATAAAAAAGATAGCTGTGCAAACGGCAGTATTCGTGTGACAAGAACAGGAACTCCTAATAATTTTACTTATACATACGAATATTCTTTGAGTTGTGTGAGTAAAGGAGAGACAGTTAGTTGTAAGGGAGATGAGAGAACATCAACCTGTACTAAAAATGGAAGGCAAGTTTATAATAGTGCTAGTTGACATGAATTGTAAAAATCAATATAATAAATATTGATAATTATTATAAAACATAATAGTTATGTAAGTTATGTGAAGATAATAAATAGTAGAAAGAAGGTATGGAAGTATGGAATTAAAAGGATCTAAAACAGAACAAAATTTAATGACTGCATTTGCAGGAGAAAGTCAGGCACGTAATAAATATACATATTATGCATCTCGTGCGAAAAAGGATGGTTATGAGCAAATTGCTGCTATTTTTGAAGAGACAGCAAATAATGAAAAAGAGCATGCTAAAATGTGGTTTAAAGAACTACATGGTGGTTCTGTTCCTGAAACAGTAGTAAATTTAGAGGATGCTGCTAATGGTGAGAATTATGAATGGACTGAGATGTATAAGGAGTTTGCGGAAGTAGCGAAAGAGGAAGGATTTACTCGCATTGCTTTCTTATTTGAAGAAGTTGCCAAAATTGAAAAGGAACACGAAGAAAGATATCTTACATTACTTCACAATGTAAAAGATGATAAAGTATTCCATAAAGATGGAGATAAGATGTGGATTTGCCGCAATTGTGGACATGTTTATATAGGAAAAGATGCCCTAGATGTATGTCCAGTATGTGCTCATCCTAGAAGCTATATGGAAGTAAAAGCAGAAAATTATCAATAATTAAAATTTATAAATAAAAAGAGTGTTGTTTAAGCTATATAAACAATACTTTTTTGTTGATGTATTTTTTCATGAAGATAAATTATAGTATAGATAAACACTATATTTTATTTATCAATTTAGTAGTGTAAGGGTTCATTAATTTTATTATTTTTTCGATAATACTAGTAATATCTTGAAAAAAGATTTATAATAGTAAGACAAGTCTTTAAGAATGAACAGAATAGGTAAGCATAAGACTTAGAAAGTGAAAAATATGAAAGAAAAAATTGAGAAGATAGAAATTATAGATATAGAAGGAATTGAGGGAGGAGAACAAGATAAACAAATAAAAGAAGTAAAACAAGAAATAGAAAGTATTAAACAACAAATAGAAGAGGATGGACAAGAAATTGAGCGAATTAAAGAAAAAATAAAATATACAAAACAGGAAATAGAAAAGAATAATCGAAAAATAGCTGCTACTAATAAGTGTATTTTGCTTAGCTAAAAGCAATTTCTGTCTCTAATTGTGTATCAGTAATAGCAATGTATAATAAAATGATACCTGCTATTAAAACAAGAGTTGCTGCTACTAAGTTGGCCTCATTTAAAAATCTTTTTTTAGAACTATCTGCACAAGTTAAATTTTGAACAGCCTTTAGATTATCTTTAAAAAAATAATAATAAATACAAATTGCTATCGAAAAAATAAAGATATTTAGTTTTCGATAGTTTTCTTTTGCTTCAATATCATGTTTTGTATAGTATTCCTTTTCAAAATAATTTGCATAGAAACTAAGGCCAATAATAAATAAATAGATAACCCAAATAAGATTTTCCATATTAATCGTTTTTAAAATTTCTTCTGTATTATTATTCATAATAAAATATATTCTTTTGCAAAACATAATATAATTAATAGGTGGTAGAATGGCTCTTCCTAATATTCCAGCGAAAGTTTTTTCCCTAAGTGCTGTTGTTGTTGGTTATCTATTAATTGATGATTTAACTGCTAATGAGCAAAATGCTTTAGGTAATTGGCTTATGTTAGCAGCTCAAGTGTTAAGTACCAATGCTTTTTATAGGCAAGTACAACAAGAAAGAAATCAAACACCATCTGAAAAAGCGTTTACAACGGAAGAGACTGTTATCATGTTACAGAAAATGGTAAAAGCACTAAATCAGGAGATTGAACAGTTAAAGACTAAACATTAGAGACAGACTCTGTCGGAGTCTTGTTTTTTGTTTGCGAATATATAAAACATAAAGTAGCAAGTATCAAAAGGCCACTACCAACAAAACGAATTTGTAATGATTCATTATCACAATCATTTTTTAAATCCCGATAGTTTCTTGTAAAAAAATAGATATTGATAATTAATGTAATTACTAATATAGTAAGAAATATTTTTTGAGCACGATTGCTGGGTTCTCTATCGTTTGTTCGGATTGCTAGTTTTATTAGTTCATCTCCATAAATATTAGCAATGGCAATTAATAGATAAACTCCCCAGATGAGATTATCAAAAGAAAGTCGTCTAATTAATTGTTCACTATTCTCGTTATTATTCATATTTTATTATATTTATAGTTGCATAGAATTATCAACAAAACTTTAAAAGTATGATAGAATAGGGGTGTTTAGGGCGTGATATAGTGAGAAAAGAATTATTAATTCCAGTAGGAGATTATGAGAGCTTAGAATGTGCAATTGCCAGTGGTGCAGATGCTGTTTATCTAGGACTAAAGAAATTTAATGCTAGAGGGTATGCTGCTAATTTTACCTCTAGTGAAGTAGAAAAGGCTACCCGATTATGTCATTTATATGGTGTAAAAATTTATATTACAATGAATGTGATGGTAAAGGATGAGGAAGTAGATGATTTTTTAGGAGAAATTCGATTTTTACATAAGCTGGGAGTAGATGCTGTTATTATGCAAGATTTTGGGTTAATGTATCTTGTACGCGAGAAATTTCCCAATTTAGAAATTCATGCCTCAACCCAAGCGAATGCCTGCTCGCTAGATGCTATTTCTCTATTACATGAAATAGGAGTAAAACGTGTCGTATTACCACGTGAGATGAGTCTTGAAGAAATTGAGAATATTTCTGTTCCTATTGAAAAGGAAGTATTTATTCATGGGGCACTATGCATAAGTTACTCTGGTAGATGTTTAATGAGTAGTATGATTGGGGCAAGAAGTGCTAATCGTGGAGAATGTACAGGTTGTTGTAGACTTCCTTATGCTTTATATAAAAAGGATAAAAAATTGAAGGAAGGATATCTTCTTAGTACGAAGGAGTTAAATACTTCTACATACATTGAGGACTTGTTAAATAGTAGTATTGACTCTTTTAAAGTAGAAGGGAGAATGAAGTCGGCAGCCTATGTAGGTTTCATTACCAGTTTTTATCGAAGATTAATAGATAAAACGCCATTTTCCTATGAAGAAGAGTTAGATAAATTGAAGATTTTGTTTAATCGTGAATTTACTACAGGTCGTTTATTTTCAGATGATATTAGAAATTCCGCGACATCAAATCATTTAGGACTTAAAATTGGGCAGGTAATTGCTATTAATAAAAAAAGAATTAAAATACGTCTTGCTTATCCGCTTTATCAAGAGGATGGCATTCGTTTTCAAAAAGCACAGGAAGGATTTGTGGCAAATTTTATTTATGATGAGAAAGGCCAACTAATTTCTAAAGCAAATGCGAATGATATTATTGAGCTCGATAATAAAATTCATCTGGTAGAGAAGGATACTGTTTATAAAACGACCAGTAAATATCTATTACAATCTCTTTCTTCTTTGAAGATGCGAAAGATTCCGATTTTATTTTCCGTTGCTGCTAAAATAAATATGCCACTTGAAATAACAATAACTGATAAGGAAAATACTATTGTTGAAAAATTAGAGAAAGTAGAAATGGCCAAAACGGCGCCTATTACAAAAGAGCAGATAACAAGGCAGTTAGGTAAATTGGGCAATACTCCATTTATATTGGAAAATATAGATATTGATATGGATAATAATATTTTTATTTCTATTCATACTTTAAACGAGTTACGTAGAATGCTGACTTCTAAACTTTCCCTTTTGCGAGAGGAGAGGAAAAGTTCCTTTATAGAAAAGGATGTTTTGTTTTCGAAACTAGAAGTTGCGCCACAGAGTGAGTTTTGTGTAGAAGTTCAAAATGAGGAGCAATTAAAAGTTGCCCTAAAAATGCATCCTTCTAGGATTTATCTACCAGCTGACATGTATAAAAAATATGCTGAATTACCAAACTGTTTTTCTATCGAGGCTAAAAAGAAACAAGAAGCAAAATCTTTGCTACATCAAACCTATAAAAAACCAGAGTATGAATCTATTAGTGACTATACTTTCAATGTAGCAAATATTTATACAATTTATTATTTGTTAAAATTAGGTTATAAAAGAGTAACATTATCCGTAGAATTAAGTAATAAGGAAATAATTCATCTTTTTACACACTTTAAAGAAGTATTTCATTTTATTCCAAGTTTAGAAGTTATTATTTATAATCGTGTTGTTGTAATGGATATTAAAGAAAATATTTTTGATATTGAAGAGTCACATTTTTCTTATTTTTTAAAAGATTATCAGCAAAGAAAATTTCCAATAGTCTATCAGGATGGTTATACTTATCTTTATAATTATGAGATAAGAGAGCGCAAGATAGAAGAACTTTTGTCTTATCCTTTTAGTATGCGATTTTCGTTTAGTACAGAAGGGGAAAAGGAGATGTTTTGTCAACTTCAAAAATATTTATGAAGTATAGTTATCAAAATATAAAAAGTGTGTTAAAATAAAAACTAAGGAGTGATTGTGGATGAAACAGACTGGGAAGTTGCGGGAGGTTCCTATACAGAACTATTTGATTTTAGCAATGTTATTTGTAGGAGTGATTTTACTTCTTTGGTATTTCTCTAGTTGGTATAGAGTATATGATGACTATCAGAAAGAAACCCCTGTAATTCGTGGAACTTTATCAGAAATTACCAATTTGGAGCTAGAGCATTATATTATGGAACATCCTACTACTGCTATTTATATGTGTACAAGTAGTGCAAGTAAATGTCGAGGCTTTGAAAATAGATTAAAAACGATGCTTGAAAGTAATACGAAGTTAAAAAGTAATATGATTTATTTAAATCTAAGTGATATTAATCAAGATGAGTTTGTTCAAAAGTTTAATAGTTCGTATCCTTATAAAGTAAAACTAACTCCTAATTATCCTGCTATTGTTTTATTCGAAGATAGTAAAATAATTGGGCTATTACAGGAAAAAGGGGACAAAACTTTAGATGTAAATGATGTTCGTAGTTATTTAAAATTACATCAAGTAAATGAGGAAGAGTAGTATGAATCATATTGTATTATTGGAACCAGAGATTCCACAAAACACGGGTAATATTATGAGAACTTGCGTGGCAACAGGAACGAAGCTACATCTTATTAAACCGTTAGGTTTTTCATTAGATGAAAAACACCTAATCCGTAGTAGTGTAAATTATATAGATAAACTAGATTATGAAGTTTATGAAAACTTTGATGACTTTAGACAAAAAAACAAAGGAATTTATTATTATTTTACACGTTATGGAAAAAGGCCACATACCAGTTATAATTACCAAAATAAAAATGGAGAAGAGTTATATTTTATCTTTGGAAAAGAGTCTAGTGGGATTCCTAAAGAACTATTGCAAAAAGATTTAGACCATTGTATGCGTATTCCCATGACGGAAGATGTTAGAGCACTTAACTTGTCCAATTGCTGTGCAATTGTAATTTATGAAGTATTAAGGCAACAAGAATATCATGGATTGTTGCAACATGAGCCCCATAAGGGAGCAGATTATTTAGAAAGTAAGTGAAGAAGTTTTTAAGACTTCTTTTAATTTTATGTAAAGCTTTAAACAAGTCTTTGCTTTTATGATAAAGTAAGGTATAATAAAAGAGAATAAACTAGGGAGTGATTTGAATGATTCTTAGAAAACCATATGCATTTTTAATAAAAAATTTTAGAAAGATTCATATTGTGTTAATTGCTCTATGTGCCTATATTTTTTATAAACACTTGCAAGTGTATAATTTTGTGAAAGAATATGTTGAATTAGAGTCTTATAGTTCTTTTTTAGAACCGATTGATGATTATACAAACTTCTTTTCATATTTAAGTATTATTGTTGTTATTGCAATTACTATATTACTATTAATTACCTTAAGAAGAAAAGAAAAACCATGGAAACTTTATATGGTAATCTTAGGTGAATATGTTTTAATGCTATTTGCGTTTATCATGACAACAAACTTTTTCCATACATATGATGATACTACGGCTGTTACCCAAATTTTAGCGATTAGAGATTTGCTGTTGATTGCTTCTTTTCCACAGTATTTGTCATTTTTAATATTATTTATTCGTATTACAGGACTTGATTTAAATAAATTTAGTTTTGCAACTGATCAAGAATTTTTAGAGTTAGATAGTTCTGATCGTGAAGAAGTAGAAGTTAGTTTTGAAATTGATAAACATACCATTATTCGTACATTTCGAAAGTTAAAGAGAAACTTAGGTTATTTTTATCTAGAACATAAATTTTTTCTCAATACTATTTTTGCCGTTTTTATCGTTGGTATTATAGGATACTCTTATTATTATTTCGGCATCTTACACAAAGTATATAAAGAGGGACAAACCCTAGTTGCGTCAAACTATGAAATCACCATTCATAATGCTTATTTAAGTGATAAGAATTATCGTGGTGAAAAATTAGATGGTGATAATTATATTGTTCTGGATTTAACCGTGAAAAATAATGGTGGCAGAAGGACGATGAATACAGATAGATTCCATATTATTAATAGAAATTATGATGTTGTTAGTAGTAATCTTTATGATACAGAATTTAAAGACTTAGGGACTCCTTATACAAAACGTGAGTTTCAAGCAGGAAAAAGCTATGACTTTTTATTAATTTTTCGTGTAGATAGCAAATTGAATGTTGGAAAATTTAATTTATATTATCAAGAGTATATTGATAGAAATGAAACCTATTTGAGAAAGATTAGATTGAATCTAGTAGATCTTCGAAAAATAGAAGCAGAGCTCGATATCGATTTAAATAAAGAACAACAATTAGTTATTAATAAATCTAAGAAGGATTTGACTTTTAATAATGTTGAGATTGGAGAGACTTTTAATTATCATTATTACACTTGTACACGTCAGGGTGGATGTTACAATGGCATTAATCAAGTAACATCTTCTCCTGGTAGAAAAATTATGAAACTGGACTTTACTTCCGTTGACTTTACAGGGGAAGAATTAATTGACTTTTCCCTAAACTATGGTAGAATAAAATATAAAGATAGTAATGGTAAAATAAGGCAAATAGATGTTAAAAATGCATTGAACAAAGATGCTTTAAATAAAAGTCTTTATTTAACTATTCCGGATGAAGTTGCACAAAGCAGTGAGATAAAATTAGAATATACGGTTCGTAATCACCGTTATACATTTAAATTAAGATAGGAGAATCGCGATGAAGGAAAAAAAGGGAAGAATGATTAAAATTGTAGTAGCAGTTGCAATTATCGTTTTATTTGTATGGTTTTTCATTATTTATCCATGGGGATATTTTAATAAAAATGAAAACAAATTAAAAGAGGCAGCAAAACATTATTTTGAAATTAATTATAGGGAACTGCCAGAAAATAATGAAATAAAGACATTATCATTATCAGAGCTTTCAAAACAAAAATATATTGATGATTTATTTGTTCCTTATACTAAAAATGTATGCTCTGTAAATGATTCATGGGTAAAAGTGAGAAAAGAGGGGGATAGTTATAAATATTATACCTATTTGAAATGTGGGTATCTCTCTTCTGGTGTGGATCATACAGGACCTGAGATAACTTTGAATGGAGAAAGTGAAATTATTCTTGATAAAGGAGAGACGTATAACGAAGCAGGGATTAAGCGAGTTTACGATAAAGTGGATAAAGAGTTAAAAATTGAAGATGTTCAAATTAAAAATGACACTGTAGATACTTCTAAACTAGGAACTTATAAAGTTACTTATACAGCATATGACTCACTAGATAATGAAACCGTTGTTGAAAGAACCGTGAAAGTAGTGCAGAAGTTAGGCGGTGTAATCAATAATGATACATCAAAGCGTGGCTATTATACGGGACAAGCGAGTACTAATTATATTAGATTTTCTGGAATGTTATTTCGCATTGTTGGTATGAATAACGATGGCAGTGTTAGGATTGTATCGGCAGAAGATATTGCCAATGTTAATTATGACAGTATTCAATCGTGGCTTGATAATTACTATTATTCTCATTTAACAGATAAGGCCAAGAAATTCTTAGTAGAGTCTACATTCTGTGATGATCGTCTACAGTCTACAAATTTAGTCTCTACCGAATGTTCTACCAAAGGAAGCAGTAAAAAAGTAGGAGTTTTATCGGCAGAAGATTATGCGAAATCATTAGAGGGTAGCGTTTCCTATCTTTATACTGACACCATTGTTTGGCTTGCTAACGATAAAAACGATAAAGAAGCATGGACAAGCAGAAGTTGGTATGCAGGAGTAGATGCCAGTGTTAAATATATGGAGTTTAACAAGGATTACAGTTTTGGAATTCGTCCTGTCTTAACAATCAAGAAGGATACTTTAATAAAAGGTGGAAATGGTACTTTTGAAGATCCATATATACTAGGAGATTTAGAATCAGCAAAAGCAGGAGATAAATTAAATACCAGAATTACAGGAGAATGGGTCACTTATGGAGGTTATGACTTTAGAATTATTGAAACTGCATCTGATGGTACTACAAAAGTAATTAGTAATAATGTATTACAAATTAGTAATGCAAAACCAGAAATTTCTTATCAGACTAGTGGTGATGTAAAAATATATAATCCAAAAGAAAAGGGGAATATTGCTTATACTATTGAAAATGAAACTCCTAATTACATAAAAACAGGAATATTTGCCAAACATGAAATTGAAGTGCCAATTTATAAAACGCATGCTAGTTATGGAAAAATGGATTCTAGTAAAAAATATAAAGTAAAATTTGCTGCACCTAGCTTACATGAAATGTTTAGTGCTAGTAATATAAATCTTACTACCTCTTATTGGTTAAGGGATTCTTCAAAAGAAGCGAACCGCAAGTATTTAACTGCTAATGCAGGAGTGGTTTACTATGATAAACAACATGATAATGCCTCTGCAGGAATTCGTATCGTAGCATATATTAAAAAAGACAGTACAATATTAGATGGAAAGGGAACGCAAGATAGTCCATATACATTAGTAAAATAGAAGTATAAATAGGAGTAAAATATGAAAAAAAAGTCCCCAAAAACAAAAAAAATAATAGATAAGAAAAAAACTATTTTAGGAGTACTAGCACTAGTGCTCCTTGTAATAGTGTTTTTGTTTGGTCGTCTTATTTATTTAAAATTAAATCCAGTTTATCGTCCAGAAGATAGAGTGGGAAAGATAGAGGAAAAACAAGAAATTTATAAAGAAAAAGTGGTTGGATGGTTACAAGTTAGTGGTACTAATATTGATTATCCAGTAATTTATAACGATGATGATATTAATGTTAACAAAATTGGTTATGATTTTCTTTGGACAAATGAGTCATCTATGGAACTTGGAAATAGAGAAGTGATATTTGGACATAATATTTTAAATGTTTCTAAAACGCCACTTATTACTGATAAATCTCATAAAAAATTTGAACAGTTGATGTCGTTTATTTATTATGATTTTGCAAAAGAAAATCAATACCTTCAATATACAATTAATGGTGAAAGCTATATATATAAAATATTTGCAGTTGGTTTTGTTGAAGATAAGAAACTTCCTTATTATGAAAAAAACTTTGAAAAAGATCGATTAGAAAAGTATATCAAGGATGCAAAAAATGATAGCTTTTATGATTATAAAGTAGATGTAGACAATAATGATGATATTATTAGTTTGGTTACTTGTACAAGATTTTATGGATTAAATGCGAACATAGATTTTAAAATTGATGCAAGAAAGTTGAGAAAACATGAAAATATTAGTAAATATAAGGTTGCAGAATCCGCAAAATATGATAAAATAAAGGAAGAGATGAAAGGAGACGAGGCAGATGAAAAAGTATAGAAGATGGGTTGGATTAATTACAATTATACTATGTGCCTTTATTATGAACTCTTCTAGTGTAGAAGTACAAGCGGCAAAATGTACAAAGGATAAGGCAAAAGACTATTATAGTTTAAATGCTAAAGTAGATGATGCTAATAAACAAATTGTTATAACAGCAAAGAAAGGAAAGTATACTGTAACTTTTGAACATGGATTAACTGGTTCTTATACCTTAGAAGCAGGAACACCACTAAATATTGCGTATGATCCTAGTACTATTAAAGGAGTTATTAGTGGAAAGGCTACTTTAATAGAGGGAACTTCTGAATGTGAAGTAGAAGCAAATCAGTTAGAATACAATATGAGTTTTGATATTGGAAGTGCTAATGAAACAGTAGAGAATACTTTCTACAATGATGCAGAAACTTGTGCGAAGTTTAGAAATGAAGCTGCTGCTAAGGGAAGCGAAGCTGTAGCATTTATGCAGAAAACACTAAATTATTGTTATCAACCACAAGTAAGTGCAAACTTCAGCAAAAAGAATTTGACAACGATGATAAAAAATGCAAATGCAGCATGGAATGCAAAACAATTGGCAATCAATGCGGTGAAAAACGATTTAACAATTAGTGAAGGATTTACACAGGTTAGTAATACAAATCTTAGTAATACATTAAAATGTGATCCTTGGACTAAGGAGAATAATGTTAAAAGATATGCATTTAGTAAAACCGTTATTAGTAACGATGTTTGTAGAACAGATTGTAAAGAAGAATTAACTGTAATTTATGGACCGCCAGTGTCTGTAAAAGCGGGACTTTGTTTTACTTATACAGTAGAAGTAAAAAGTAAAGCAACATGTAGTACGACAGTAACAGGAGATCCACCTTCTATGCCTTCTGTATGTAATCCATATCCAATATGTAATAATTTAGGAGAAAATTGGAATGATCAAGCAGGACCAACAGAAGAGTTTGATCAATGCGTTCAAAAGTGCGATGGTGGAAAATATAGCCAAAGTTGTATAAATAAATGTAATAAAAAAGTTTATGGTGCTAGTGGTAGCAGAAAAATGCTATCTTATAATCCTAGTCTTAGAGCATCTAAGATGGCAAGCGGTGCTAGATGTAATCAAAATGCAAGTGCTGATTCTATTTATGAAGATATTCAGGCAAATGGTGATGGATATTACTACTGGTCTGGAGATACTATTAAATGGCACGCTGGAAGTTGCTATTGGGATGGTCTAGGAAGATATTACTTTAATAGTAGAGAAAAAGCAGCAAGAACAGTTACTAATACCTCTCCAAATTGTAGAGAATACTATCCTGGAGATATGTCAGGTGCAAGCTGTTATGTAATCAGCGATGGATTCAAAAGAGCTTCTAACTGTAGTGAAAGTTGTACATGGACAGGCTGTAGTGCTGGAGATGCATTAAATCCAAAGGAAGCAGCTGAAGAGTATAACGAACAATTACGTGACTATGAAAATAAAATTAGAGAATGTTCATCATATGCAAAATGTGATGAGAAAACAACATACTTTACAATGAGTGTTCTGCCAAGTAATGGAGAAGATTGGGTTGATTATAGTGCTACGAATCATCCAGCACAAGGAAATACTCAAGCACCATCAGGAGATACTATTATTAATGATCAATCAGGAGACTGTTACGGAAAACAAGATGCTGAAGGAAACGATTATAGAACTGTAATGAATTTCCCTGGTGTATGGAAGAGTAACAAAGATGGTTCTATCATTACAGAACGTCCTCCAAAAGATCAGGAAATATTCTATAAGAGTAAACCAAATCAATATTGTACACCACTTAATTCTTCTAATGTTAATGAAAAATGGTGGGCATGGGATCAAGGTGTCAAAGAATATGATGAGGCAGAAAAATCATCTGTTGAAAACAGTTTGAAATACAACATTAAAGCAACAGTTAAGAACTTCGGATTGTTTAGTTGGAATATGAATATTAATTGTTTCTATGCAATTTATAATGGACAAGTAGACGAAAATGGTGAAGTAGACCCTGCTTGCGACCTTGGAAGTGATAAATGTATTACTACTGATATTACAAATTATCGGTATAAAGCAGCATCATTAGATGATTTATTTGCAGGTAGTAAAGAGACAAATAATAGTCAGGAGACTGGAAGAGAGACAGGATGGAACTGGAGCTGTGATGCGACAGATTTAACAGATGAGTCTTATCCAGTAGCACCAACGTCATTAATTACAGATATTCAAACGCAAGGTGATAGTATTTATAAAGATGACTCTAAATACTTAGATTATAGTATTACGCTAACACCAGCAACAATTAATAAAATAAAATCAACAAATAGAACACAAAAGAATTTCTTGAACTATACAGGTAATAAAAAGAGTAAAACAAGTCAAGATGAGAAACGTTCTGTTTATAGGAGTTCTCTCCTTGATGATTTAGGAGGCTCTGTTGTTACCACAAGATATCCATCTGCTATCGGATGTAATAATCAAGAAGGTGGAACGTGTATAACAGCAAATATGATTCCAGCAGATCAATGTCTTACAACGTATAAGAGTTTAATGAAAAGGTAGGTGTGATAAAATAGTATGAATAAAGCAATGTTAACAGTCGGTTTGATTCTTCTAGCAATTGTTACCTTCTTCTTAATAAATATAGTCCAAAATTATTCCACAGGGGGGGATTTGGATTATTACTTATTAAAAGAGACAACAGAAGCTGCAATGGTAGATGCTGTTGATGAAGGATATTATCAGGATAGTGGTCAAATCAGAGTAGATAAAGAACGTTTTGTAGAAAGTTTTATTAGACGCTTTTCTAATACAATTGATCAAAATAAAAATTACAAAATTAATTTTTATGATATGAATGAAACACCACCTAAGGTAAGTGTAAAAGTTTCATCAAGTGACTCAGCAACTTTTAAGGATATTGATATTACAACATCTTTAAATGCTGTATTAGAAACAAATTATGAAACAGATATTTTAACAACAAAAAGACTTCAAGAGCGTGCTTTGACCGTTCAAAATAAATAGAAAAGGGGAAGAAATAATGAATAATTTAACAGTGGGAATTAAAAAGTTCCTTACAAATAAAAATACTGTTACTGTTGTTGGTGTGATTTTAGCTGTTATCGTTTTATATGTTGGTTATAATATTCGTGTAAAACAAGCTACAAATCCTGTGACAGTAGCATATGCGAAACAAACAATTTCACCAGGAATTCAAATAACAGAAGATATGGTAGGTACTACAGAAGTGCCACCAGCTATGATTAAGGGTAGCATCATTGGCAATGTTTCAAGCGTTGTCGGAAAGTATTCTGCCGATGATAGTGTTATTCCAGAAGGAAGCCTTTTCTATTCACGTAGTGTTGTTGAAAAGGAACAAATTCGTAGTAATATCATTCTAGATTATCCATCAGGATATGTACTTTATAATTTCCCAGTTGATATGCAAAGTAGTTATGGTAACTCAATTTATCCTGGGAACTATATTGATATTTACTTAAAAGCAATTAATAAAGTAGATGAAAATTCGCAAGCAACTGAAGATAAAATCATGGTTGGGAAATTACTAAAGAATATTAAAGTGCTTGCTGTAAAAGATAGTAATGGAGAAGCTGTGTTCTCTAATTTAGATGAACAAAGAACACCAGCAATGATTATCTTTGCTGTACCTGAGAAGTATTATATTTTACTTAAAAAGGCAAGTTTCTTAAGAACTTATGATACTACGTTAATTCCAGTTCCTACTTCTGAGAGCTTAAAGAAAAAACCAGGAGAGCTTGAACTTAGTAGTACAGATTTAGAATCATTTATTAACAGTGTTACTGTTTGGACAGGGGAAGAATAAAAAGTAATGTAATGAAGGGTGTTGAGTTTTGTGAACGAAAGTCTTTTTGATAAATTGGATTTTGGGCCTTTAAAGCCCCTTTTAGATAATGATGATATTACAGATATTTCATACTGTAATGGTGGTCAAATATGGATTCGTTCCTTAACTCAAGGTTCTATCCGTGTAGAAGTAGCAGGGGCCACTCCTGAGTTTATGGAGAAACTTGCTTTTCAGTGTTCTAATGTTATGGGAACAACGTTTAATAACGCTAAGCCATTTTTGGATGCAGAGTCTAGTGAATTACGTTTGAACTTTGTGCATTCATCTATTGCTACTAATGGAATTGCTTGCGTTATACGTAAAACACCAGCTAAGATTCGATTAGAAAAAGAAAAGCTGTTAAAGGAAGATTATTTTTCACCTACAATTCATGATATTTTAATGAAGTGTGTAGAAGGCCACTGTAATATTATCGTTAGTGGAGAGACTGGATCTGGAAAAACAGAGTTTGTTAAATATCTAGCCAGTCACACGAAAACGAATGAAAAAATCATTACAATTGAAGATACACTAGAACTTCACTTAGATCGAATCTTTCCACAACGGGATATTGTGTCAATGAAGACTAACAATATTGCTAGCTATTCAGAAGTTTTGGTAACATGTATGAGACAAAATCCTAAATGGATTCTCTTATCGGAAGTGCGTAGTGCAGAAGCTGTTACTGCTGTACGTAACTCTATTTCATCTGGACATAATATTTTATCTACTATCCATGCAGATAAAGCTAGTGCTATTCCTTATCGTCTTTATAGTTTATTGGAAACAGATATCGATGTTAGTCAATTTTTGACAACAATTTATCGTTATATTCAATTAGGTGTACATATTAAAGCCTATTATAGTAAAGAATATGGAAAATTCCATCGTGAAATTGATGAAGTAGTAGAGTTTTATGTAGATGATGATAATAAGCCACAAAGTAGAGTAATATATCAAAAACCATTTGGAAAACCACCAATTCAGAGAGAACCTAGTAAACATTTAATAGAGTATTTGGCGAATCAAAATATTGATATTACTCACATTACTGCCCATATGGCTAAAGATCCTTTTGCAGAGAACGAAGCGAAAAGTGTGGAGAATACTCCTTCAGTACAACCATCTCCAATGCCTGATTCTACACCTCAACCAGTAACTCCTACACCTATGCCATCCATCGTAACACCACCAACGCCAACAATTATGACATCACCAAATGTGGCACCTGCGCCAGTAGCGCCTTCTGCTCAGCCAGTGGCACCAGCTACTATAGCAGCCCAACCTAATATACCGCTGATTACTCCTCAGCCTACTATTATTTCTGCAAGTACTGATGTCATTGGAACAGGAGGTAATATTTAATGGTATTATTCTTATTATTAGCAATTGCGATACTTGTTTTACTATATCGTAATTATAAGGGAGAAAATGTTGGAAAATTTATAACAGAACAAGTACAAGTAGTCTATGATAAATTTGCTCCCTATTCCTTTAAAGTAGTAAGAGAAAAAACAAAGGAGCTAGGACAGGAATATACTGCTAGACAGTATACTATCCAAGTTGTAATTTTTGGAGCTTTTGCTGCTATTGTTTCTTATTTGTATTTTTATAGCTTAATTGTTAGTATTATTTATGTACTTGTTGCCATTATGATTGTTCCTTATTTATCTTTTTTAAGATGTAAAAGAATTTATAGTGAGTTTATCTTTGAGCAAGTACAGGTTTACACGACCAATACCATTATGGAATTTGCAACAACACAATCATTTGTTAAATCTTTAGAGGGAGTACGTGCCTCTGGTATTTTGGAAGATCCTATTGCAAGAGATGTAGATAGAATGATAGAACTTGCTTACCAAAATGGTAGTATTGATGAATCTCTTGAATATATGAATAATTTATATCCATATTATATTGTAAAAAATATGCACCAGTTATTTTTACAAATTACTAAAGAGGGTGCACAAAATTATATGGATTCTTTGGATAATATGCAACTTGATATCGATATGTTGGTAGAGAGTGTTTACCGTGATAGAATGGAACGTGCTACTTTCCATAAATCATTTTTACAATTTGGTATCATGTTATATGTCATGGTAATGCTTGTTCAATATCTACTTGGAAAAGAGTCCTATATTGAACTTTTAAATACTTGGTATGTTACATTTTTACTGCACGCTATTTTAATTTTAAATAGTTGGTTTCTTCTTAAAGGAGAAAAATATTACAACGAGAATGTAGGTGCTGAATAATGGAAATATTAATTGTAGGTGTCCTTATTTTAGGAATTTTATTCTATAATAATACAATTGATAAAGAAAAATTTATTACTGATATGGAACCTTTTACTTCAAAATTAATTGAAGATGATTATGAATTTTTAGTTTATGCTAAGTATGGGGAAGATGTCGATATAAAGATTTTAGCTAGAAAAAGAATGAATATTGCCTTAGTCACTTTTGCTGTTGCTTTCGTTATGTTTAATACCAGCGGAACAGCCAGCTTTGACTTTGGAAAAGTTCTTTTAAATACAGTCTTTTCTATAGTAATAGCTATTGTATTATATAAAAGTCAATATTTAAGTTTAAAAAAATATTATAAAGCACATTTACATGAAATTGATGTAATGTTGCCATACTATTTAAAGAGCTTAGAAATTTTAATTCAACACTATACAGTTCCAGTAGCACTTGCTAAATCTATTGATGATGCACCAGATATTTTTAAGCCTGGACTTCGTCAAATTGTAGATAAAATCAATGCAGGAGATGCGAGTATCGACCCATATATGGATTTTGCGAACCTTTATCCTGTTAGAGATTCCATGAGAATGATGCGTCTTTTATATCGTCTAGGCTTAGGTTCACAGGAAAAAAAGCAAGAACGTTTAATGATGTTTTCAAGAACTGTTTCCAATCTTCAGAATAAAGCCCGTGAAACAAAATATAAAGAACGACTAAATCATATGGAAAATCAAACCATGATTATGCTTGTAAGTACTGGTTTAGGTGTTATGATGATTATCCTAATATCAATGTTATCTATGTTCCAAATGTAAATATCTGTAAATAGGGTATTGTAAAGGAATAGTGATGTTGATATAATATATAGTGAAGAATTTAGAATAAGAGAGGAGAGATATTCATATGAAAGCAGCAACAGGAGAATTAAGTTTGACAGTTATTACAATCATTGCCGTAGCAGCAGTTATAGCCTTCTTTACACTTGTAATATGGCCAAATATTCAAAATAGTATTAATACACAATGGAGTACTATTGAAAATCCATCTATGATTGTTCTAGAAAAATAAAAATAATTACCAGGAAGAGGTGGGGTAAATGCGTGATGCACTAGGTGGTGTCGTAAATATACAATTTATTTTGATTTTTATTGTATTAGTAAGTGGATACTTAGCATTTTCCGTAAACTATACAAAAGCCTTTCGTGCAAAAAATAAAATAATCGATGTATATGAGTCTTACGAAGGAAATCTGAAGAATGAAGGTGCTCAAGAAAAAATAAATACATATTTAAAGAAGATTGGTTATAAACCTGCACGTGAATACGTAACAGCAGCGAATGCTGCTTGTGGTGGAGATTGTGATTGTAGTAGTGGTCTTTACTGTATTAAATATGTTGCAGTGGATAGTAATAAAGCCTTAAAAAAGAATTATGCCGAAGTAACTACCTTTATCAGCATAGATTTTCCTATTATCAACCAAATTTTACCTCATGTTGACTTCTTTAAAGTAACAGGTTCTACCAAAACGGTAGTTACATTAGACTGATAATTTTTGACATGACATATATTTCTTTATAATAGTGATTTTGTTCAAAAGTTATTATAAAGATGATGTCATTTTTTGATTAATAAAAATATAGGCATATTTGTCATATAAAAATAGAGGGTGAAATAATGAATGTAATTATTGCAAATGAACAAAGAGAAGTGTTAGCATCATTAGATATTGATGTCATTAAAAGCATGTCTGGAGAATATGAAGCAGAAGAGATTGTTAGTATGTTTAAAAATTTCTTTTTTGGTAGAATGATTATTGATTTGACTGCCATTAAAGATTATTCTAACATTTCTAATATTCAAAAATTATCTTTAGGATTAGATGTAGAAAAATTAATATTTTTATTACCTAATGATGAAGTGACATCTTCCTCTGGTTTCTTAACTAAAATTATTTCTATGGGAATTTATAACTTTACTACTAATATTGATGGTATTAGATATTTACTTACTAATCCTAATAGTTATAAAGATGTTGCTCATATTCAGCAGTTAAATGAGTTAACTGGTGTTGTAAATGAGAAAATTTTAGCTGGAAATCATGTTATAGGAATTAAAAATGTGACAGATCATGCAGGAGCGACAACCCTTATTTATATGTTAAAAAAAGAATTAGAACTAACCTACGGAGCAGGTGTTTATGCAATTGAGGTCAATAGACATGATTTGTCCTATTTTAATATGACAAATGTAGTTTCTACTACAAGTTCCGCCTTAGCAGGAGAGATTGCTAAGTTAAAAGATGCTGATGTTATCTTGGTAGATTTAAATGAGTCTACTGATGAATCTCCTTGTGGTGATGTGCTATATCTTGTAGAACCTAGTATGATTCGTTTAAATAAAGTGATGCGCAAAAATAAAAATACATTTAATGCTTTACGTGGAAAGCGTGTTGTACTTAATAAAAGTCTGCTTACGAATAAGGATATTGTAGACTTTGAATATGAAGCAAAGGCGAAAGTATTTTATAATATTCCACCATTAGATGAACGCAAACGAAATGAAGTTATTGCAGATTTTCTATCACGAATTGGACTTACAAAAAAAGACAAGCATGATAAAGATGATGGAAAAATACTAGGGCTTTTTAAAAATAAAAATAATTGACAATCAGAATTTAAAAGTGTATGATTATAATATCGAAAGAGAGGTTATAAAATGTTAGATTTATTTCAAATTGGTGTAGATACTAATGATGATTGTAAAGGATTATTACCCCTTATAAGAATTATTCGTAAGGGTGTTTTTCCAATTGTTCAAATTGGAATTCCGTTAATTTTAGTTATTTTGGGTACTATTGATTTAGGAAAAGCCGTTATTTCTAGTGATGATAAAGAAGTAAAAGCTGCCCAATCAAGACTTATTAAACGTTGTATTTACGCAGTAGCAATTTTCTTTGTTGTAACATTAGTTACTATATTAATGTCCATTATCGCTGATAATGCAAACGATGCCGATGTAGAAACAGGAGATTGGAAAGCTTGTTGGACTGCTGCTGGTGCAAGTTAAATATTTTGAAGTAAATAGCAATAAGCAATTGCTATTTTTTTTTGTCTTTGTTATAATATTTCTATAGTAGTTATGGAGTGAGTGTATGAACCTAAAGAAAGTGAGTTTGACAATTTTTCTGATTTTAGTGTTAGTTGTTTTTATACCTAAAAATATAAATGCTGCAACTGCTTTTAGGTGCTTTTATAGTGTAACAAATGATGAAACTAAGGAGCAATATACTTTGAAGTTACTATATGCAAATGGAACAGTAAAGGCTGCTAAATATAAAACTCCTCATAAAGAGTTTGATATAGATCCATGGGCTAGTGGTTTAAGTAATTGGGCAAATGGAGAAAATTATAAGAGTTGGTTTAAACAGATTGGTATTTGGGACAGTATGGAAAAGCTAAGTGGAGAACAGTGTCCAGATGAATTTAAAACAGCTAATGGTCTTATTACTGCTACTGCCCGTCAAGGGGATACGAACAATATAGCTTTAGCACCTTATACCAATGGAAAAAGTTATACTTATCGCTTAACAGGTGGAACCCAAGTAATTGGAAATCCAAAAGAAAAAGAGTGTGAATATGTAAATGCAAGCGAGAAAACTGATATTGTAAAAGTTCGTTTTGATGCTGTAGATTATATGAATAGTTCTATTTCTTCGAATTCAAAAGAGATGACTGGATTTTGGTGGAGTGCTAACAAGATGTTTTATGGATTGAGAGAATGGAAAACTTCTGGTGATGTGAAAGAAATGGGGATTTATGATTCTTATTATAAATATCTTACCACCTATACAACACAAGAATCAGTTTGTCCAGCTAAAATATTTGTTAATCCACAAACTAAAAAGTGGTATGCGGCCTCTGATAGCATTAGTGATAAACAGAATGAGAGAAATAAGGATCAATTAGCAGACTTTGATGAACAATATCAAGTTTATAAATTAGATAAGGATAAAATTTGTCGTGATAATAAATCCACAAATGAGGCTCTTCTTTCAGAAATAGAACAAAGAGTGAATAGCTTAGAGTCAGGTATCTCTAATGTAGGAACAGAATTTAGTGGTGCCATTGTTCAAAATTTTACTAATATATACGAAGAAATACAGCAAAAAATTACCCAACTAGCAAGTAACATCAATCATTGTTCAGATTCGCCTGGTTACAAGGATATACAGGATAGACTTAACGAGGTATCAAAAAAGATGCAAGAGTTAAGACAGACGTTAAAGTCAAATGTTCGAGGCTCTAATTTATCGGATGAAGAAAAGGAAGGTGCTTTAAAGGCTATAGATTCTGCTTATAGTAAATTGCTAAAGAGTGAAAATTTAGATATTAGTAATTATAATCAAGCTATGGATTGTACAGGACTTTTTGGTGATCCAAATGATACAGAATCTGTTGCTTACTTAATTCAGAAAATTTTGGATTATATTAAAATTATTGGACCTATACTGGTTGTTGTTTTAAGCACAGTAGACTTTATTAAGGTAATCTGGGTATCAGATGCTGAAAATATGAAAAAAGCACAGCAAAAACTTGTAAAACGTTTAGCTGCTGCCATATTATTATTTCTATTACCACTTCTTGTAGGATTGTTATTTAGTTTATTAAATAATTCTATTGTAGATCCAACTTGTGGTATTCAATAAGAATAAAAGGGAGGTGAATCCTATATGAGACAGACAGATAATGAAAAGGTCGGTTGGTGGAGTAAAAGGCTTAGGTCATTTTTCTCACTTTTTGATCGGGGCGTTTATTACTTAATGGTTGCTGTTTATCAAGTGTTTTTTAATGTCGCTTCCGCCCAGATTTTGCAGGGCGATACTTTGAAGGTGTTTTTTAGCCGAATTCAAATTATTTTAGGAGTCTTTGTATTATTCAAACTAGCAATTAGTTTAATTAATGTTATTGTAAACCCAGATTTACTTGGCAGTGATAAGAGTGGACAAGGATTTTCTCAAATTGTAGTAAGAGTTATTTTAGCATTAATTATGTTAGTTGCTATTATGCCTCTAAATATTCCAGGAGAGGTAAAACCTGGCAGTTATGAGGCAAATTTGAATGCAAATGGACTTCTTTTTGGAACCCTTTATGAATTCCAAGATCGTGTGCTAGAAGGAAACGTACTAGCTAAACTGATTATTGGTTCTCCTAATAGTACTGGAGCAGATGAACGTTCTAATATGAAGGATGCTGGAAACCAACTTGCCTCTCTTGTACTAAAAGGATTTGTTCGGATTAACTTAAAAGAAGGGGCAACTGATGAATACGATTCTGCTAATTGGATGTGTCCTGATGCTGAGTCTGAAGTAAAAGAATATATTGCTGATGATGTTTCACCATTTACTATTCTTGACATGTTAACGGTAACTTGTAAAACAAGCAATGGCCAAAAATATGTATTTACTTATACACCTTTTGTTGGGGCAATTGTTAGTGCTTTATTTGTAATCGTAATATTAAGTTTCACTATTGATATAGCGATAAGGGCAATTAAACTTGCTATTTTGAGATTAATTGCACCAATTCCTATTATTAGCTATATTGGTCCACAAGGTAGAAAAGATGGTTCTTTTCCATCATGGGTAAAGGCAGTTACTACTACTTATCTAGATTTATTTTTAAGACTTGCGATTGTTTATTTTGTTATTTTTATTATCCAAGATATTATTGTAAATGGATTAAATATTGATGAAACTGGCGGAATTGTTGGTATGATGAGTTGGATATTTATCGCTTTAGGTCTTTTATTCTTTGCAAGACAAGCACCAAAGTTTATTATGAGTGCTATTGGAGTAAAATCACCTGGAATGGGTAGTGTTGGATTAAATGGTGCCTTGTCTGGTGCTGCTGCTTTCATTGGTGGAGCAGGAGTTGCAGGTGCTGCAGCAGCAGCGCTTGGATCAATGGATGCTACAGCAGAAGCTGCCGCTCAAGGGAAAATGGCACCTAGTGCATGGCGAAGCGGACGAGATTTAGCTGCAAAACTTACTACGGGTGATAAAAATGCAGTAGGTGGAATTGTTGGAAATTTACAACGTAATGCTCAAAGAACAGCCCAACAAAGGACAGCTCAAAAAACGCTTGCTCGTGAGTTTGGTATTACGCAAAAAGGTATGGATGAGCAAAAGAATAATATGATTGCTGCCCAAAATAGAGCGAAAGCGCTTGAAACTGCTATTCAAAGCGGTATGGATGAAGCAGTTTATTATGATATGACAGGAAGAAAAGAAAGTATTAATTTAGCTAATCTTAGTGATGCTGAAAGAATGCAAATGCTTGCACAAGCACAAACTGCAGCGGTACTTACTAAAAGTGATTATGATAAGGCTGCCAAAATTGCTGAAATTCACGGTTTGGATCAAACAACAGAAGAAAAATATCGTTCAAGTATGAGAGAAAGAGTCTCTTATACAGCTGGAAGAGCAGCCAATGCTGTAAAACATGTACGTCATCCAATTAGTACTGAGGATCCGACTAGACGTGATAGACAAACATTTACTGATAAAGCAGTAGGAAGTAATAATTGGCATCCTGATGCACATTGGCCTCCAGGAGGCGGGCCTACAACAAACCAACCTAATTCGAGTGGTATTCCACAATATCCTACAGGAGGACCACCACCAGGTTATCCAAGCGGACCTCCTCCAGGTCCACCTCCAGGACCGCCACCAGGACCATAGAAAGGGGTAAAAAATGAATAATTATTTAATTCCAGCAAATACCAAAAAGGGAAATTTAATTCTTGGATTATTTCGTCCCTTTGACTTGATTCTTTTTGGAACGGGAGTATTAATTACAGTAGTATTTTTAGCACTTGTTACTTTAACCTCAACGCTTATGACTATTATAATTTTATCACCTGCCTTAATTACAGGTTTCCTTGTAACTCCCATTCCTTATTATCACAACATGTTAAACGTAATTACAGAATTATTTGAATTTTTGACAAATAGACAAAAGTATGTATGGAAAGGTTGGTGTGTGACAAATGGCGAAGAAGATACAAAGTCAGTACACTGAGGATTGGTTACCAGTTAAATCAATCCAAAACGGTATGATTATTACTTCTGATAATTTTAGGGTAACAGGAGTAAAAATTATTCCTAGAAACATTTTTATCTTAGACCCTGATGCACAAGATAATGTTTTAATTGCTTTAAAGAATTTTTATAATATGATTGATTTTGATTTTTGGTTAGTAGTAGCAGACCGGCCCGTTGATATTTCTGTTTATATGTCACAATTACAACTTTTATATAATGATACTCAGTCTCCCGCTATTAGAAAATTAATTATGCAGGATATTCAAAAAGGAAATACCTTTGTAAACAATAGCATTGTAGATACTGAATATTATATCTTGTTTAAAGAGAAAAGCGAGGAGATGATTCAAAAGAGAATTCGTCTTTTGATAAATGGACTTGCTGGTTGTGGCTTAAATGCTTCTCAAGCTAGTAACGATGACTTGAGAGTTGTGTTAGATAACTTCTTAAATGGTGGAGCGACCACAGAATTTGGGACGGTGATGCCTGTATGAGTATTAGTTTAAAATCACAACTTGCACCAAAAGGACTTTCCTTTTCTGCAAGTGACTTCTTTATCAGTGATAAATATGCTACAATTTTGACGGTAGTTTCTTACCCTAAATATATAGCACCAGGATATTTATCTACTTTGACGAATATGCCAGGGATTAAAGTTGTTGTGAAGCATATTCCAGTTCCTTTTTCAACTATGTCAAAAATGTTAAATAGACAAGTCGCTGATTTACGTGAAAAATATAATCAAGAACGAGATCAAACAGCAAGAGAGAGAATTCGTCAAGATGCAGAATCACTAGAGTATTTCACTTCTATGCTAGCAGGAAGTCAAGCACGTATTTTTGACTTTCAAATGCATATTATGATTACTTCTGATACAAAAGAAGAATTAGAAATTAAAAAGACAAATGTTAAAAATTATTTAGATGCTATGGAATTAAAAGCGATAGCCTTACGTTTTGAGCAGGAAAAAGTACTAAAGTCAATTCTGCCAATCTTTCCAGCACAAGATGTAGAACAAAGAATTGGTACGCCAATTCCGTCTGTGACTATTGCTGCCATGTATCCATTTATTTTTGATAGTATTAAAGATCCAGGATTATCTACTTTACTTGGTGTAGACTTTTCTGGAGGAGTTATTCTATTTAATCAATTTTTATATAAAATTCGTAAGGAAAATAACCGAAATAATGCCAATATGATTATTCTTGGTACTTCTGGTTCTGGTAAATCAACAGCAGCGAAATTAATGTTACGCAGTCATATTAGAAATGGTGCACAAATTGTTGCTATTGACCCAGAAAATGAGTTGGCTGAAATTACCCATACTTATGGAGGAGATACCATCGATATTGGTAAAGGTGGAGAATATGGTATGATTAATCCACTAGAGGTTATTATCGATGCGGATGATGAGGAAATTAAACAGGGACTAGGTTACACAGTCTTAACAAGAACGTTGCAGTCATTAAAAGCTTTTATGAAGTACTATGATCCATCTATTACAGAAGATGTATTAACCATGTTTAGTGAAATTGTCCAAGATACTTATCGTCGATTTGGAATCGATTTTAATACTGACTTTTCTAAGTTCACATCAAAAGATTATCCGACCTTTAGTGATGTTTATGCTACTATTCGTGGACGCCTTATGTCTATGACGGAGCAGACACAAGAACGTGATATCATGGAACGTTTGGAATTAAAGGTACGTCCTATTACGAAAGAGTTAAGATTTTACTTTGATGGGCATACGACAATTAGTGCTGATAGTGACTTTATGGTATTTAATATTAAGGAGTTAATGAATAGTGATAGTAATGTCCGTAATGCTTTATTCTTTAATGTTTTAAAGTATGCTTGGGGATTATGTCTAGATTTTAATGTTGATACAGTATTAATGGTAGATGAAGCACATGTTTTATTAGGACAGAACAATATTTTAGGAGCAGACTTCTTAGCACAAGTACAAAGACGTGCTAGAAAGTATAATACAGGAACCATTATTATTACACAACAGCCAAGTGATTTCTCAGATCCATCTGTGATTACACAAGGAAAAGCCATTTTTGATAATGCCTCTTACTATTTAATTATGGGACTTAGAAAACAAGCAGTAGAAGACTTGGCATTATTGGTGGATTTAAATGATAACGAAAAAGATAGTATTAAGCGCTATTCTCAAGGAGAAGCCCTATTTGTTTGTGGAAATAGAAGAATGAGAATTAATGTTACCGTAACACAAGAAGAGTTAGATTCGTTTGGTACTGGAGGAGGTTTCTAGTTAAGTATAAAAAGAAGTAGGTGAGAAGATGCCAGGAGAAAGTCAGAATAG
The DNA here is from genome assembly GCA_910586195.1 of uncultured Bacilli bacterium. GTDB lineage: Bacteria > Bacillota_I > Bacilli_A > RF39 > UBA660 > MGBC119817. The sequence continues at coordinate 11,474 of CAJUHO010000008.1, read as the reverse complement.
AAATAATGGAAGTAGAGAATCTGTTGGAATGACAGGTTCTTATTCTGCTAGAAGAGCAAATGCACCACAACCCGAGAAACAAATTCAATTAATTGATGTCAGTCATAATAACTTAAGAACATCTATGCCTCAAAATTCTCCTGCCCGTAACCAACAAACACGAGGCTCAGGAAATAGACCTACTTCTAATAGACAAGGGGGAAGAGGTTCAAATAGTTCAAGAGAAAGAGGACAAAGTAGAAGTAATCCTTCCGCTGGTTCGAGAAGGGGTTCATCTAATAATAGAACAGGTGCTAATCACCATAACCCTTTATTAAATCGAGACGCTAGGATGGCTAATAGAAAAAATGATAGAAATAGAGGTAGTGAGCCTAATCGTAGTCTTCCACCTTTTAATCGTCCAATTATGCCTATTCCACCCGTCCAAAATAGAAATAGAAGAGATCGTAGTAAAGATATATTTGCCCAAAATGAAGAATTAGAAGAGGAAGAACAAGAAACATTTCGCAGATCTAGACCAGACTTTTTAGGACTTCGAAACAAACGTGGAAAAGCTGGGGCTAAAAAGGGGAGTCTTACAGCAGAATTAAGTGGTTCCATTAAAAAAGTTGCAATCATTTTGGCACCTATTATTTTGATGATAATGGTTATTATGTCAGTTTGTATGGTTGTTTTAGCAGATGAGAATGAATTTACGCCTCTTTTTGGTGTCAACTCTAAAACGGGAGGTGATACTGGTGGTATTGAATATACAGATTCTCCAGCCGATGAGGAAGCTTTTTTTGAACGAGTAAAAAAAGTAAGTGATGAGTATAAGGCAAATGGAAAGACTTTTGATCCTGAGCTAATTGGTGCTGCTTACTTTATTATTCAAAATTATAATGAAGAAATTACAATGGATTCTATGACAGAAGACGATATTAGAATAATTGTGAATGCTATGTTTGATGGAGAAGAGGGAACTATTTATAGTAAGGATACTTTCATTAAAAATCTTGTCAGTGATGTTTTTCCACGCTTTATTCCGGGACTAGATGAGGAATTTTATAAAGAGATTGCTGATGAGATGTTTGATTATGTAGAGGCCTATAAAGAGTTGATTGAAGCCCAAGATAAGGTTCCATCAACAGGGGGCACAGTAGGTGGCAATATTCTTTATTGGTGGCCAATTGGTAGTGCTGAGGTAACCGAAGAAAATGGTGTGACTTTTGCTAAAGGAAATCCTACCTCCACTGAAATTACAAGTGAGTTTTCTAATAGAATTGATCCTATAAATGGTCAACAAAGTACTCATACAGGATTAGATTTAGTGGGTGCTAACGGGAATGCAGGGGTTGAAAATGTTATTGCAGCCCTAGATGGTGTTGTAGTATATCCTACTTCAAAAACAGTCTCTGTTTGTCCATCCTTTTCTGATGGCGGTTGTGGTGGTGGATATGGAAACTATGTAGTTATTCAACATAGTGATGGTAATTTCACTTTATATGCTCACATGCATCCTAATACTGTAACAGTACAAGCAGGAGATACGGTTAAACAAGGACAAGTAATTGGGAAAATGGGAAGTAGTGGTCGTTCTACTGGTACACACTTGCATTTTGAAGTACGTAAGGGTGCTAATTTGCAATCATCAGTTGTAAATCCCCTTGACTATATCGATCCAAATAACCCAAGACCTATGTCAACAGGAAGCAGTGGTTTCTCACTTGAGCAGTCTTCTCTAACCAAGGCCGAATTTGTCGCAAAGATGAATGACTATTGTAGTAGAAGTGGAGATAGTAATTTCTGCACTAACTTTGCGCCACATGCTGAATCTATCTATGATACTGCCCATGCTGCAGGAGTGAACCCTGAACTTGTAGTAGTAACAGCTGGAAAAGAGCAAGGATGGGGGTTGGGTTGCGGTTACAACTTCTATGGAATTGGTATTCCAAATGGAGCAGGATGTTCCGCTGGTCCACAATATGCTAGTTTAGAAGATGGAATTCGTGGTTATGGAGAAACTTTAGCAGCTTATCGACCAGGGGGAGAAAAAGCATCAATGATTGAACAGCGATATCAAGAAAGAGAGGCGGCAGGATGTGATCCAGCAGGTCATGGTATGCCAGGAACGCTTCAAGGAATGCAGTCTGTTTATTCTTGGATAGGAGACTATCGTTATAATCCAGGTTCTTGGGGTTCTGGAGGTTGTGTTTACTTAACGATTATATATGGTGATAGTTATCCATATTGTAAACCAGAAACGGCGGCAGTTGATAATGTGACACCAACGACAGTTTGTGAACAAAATGATTATACTGCATGGCAATTACAAGGAAAATTTGAATTGAGACAACAAATATTTGGTCTATAGGAGGAGAGAATATGAACAGTGGTATGGATAAGGTTTTAACAAAGAAAAATATCATTTTACTGGTTATTGCCTTTGTCTTAATGTTTTTCTTTTTAGTAGTATTTTCTACTGATAATACTACTAATACTAAGAAAAATACGAAAAAGGAAGAAGCTGAGATTAAGTTAGTTACCAATCCCTCTAGGTTTTACACTGTTAGTAGTTGTATTAATAAATATCTTTTGTATTTAAAAGATAAAGATTCTAATAAACTTTTTACACTACTTTCTCCTAGTTATATTAATAAACAAGAAATTACTGTGCAAAATATTTTAGAAAAGGTTCCTCTACTTCCTGATAGTGGTGATTATAATTTTAATCCTAGGAAAATGTATGAACAACAACAGTCAGAGACAATTGTCAAATATTATGTTTTTGGTTATATTGAGAAGAATGAATTTATGGTAACTACTCCCAATATTCAGGCAGCATATTACACTGTAACACTTGATAATGCCCATTTAACATTTTCAATTACACCAGAAAAAGGAAAGATATTTCAATAAAGGAGGACTATATGAATAAGAAAGAGTGGGGCTGTTTTACCGTATTAATAATTGTCTGCCTTATTATTTTTGCATTTTACTTTGGAAGAGAGTATTATATGAAAAAAAATGAAAAAGAATATATTCCTCAATATATAAAAGATGCAGTAGAGGGAAAAAAGGATTATGTAAAACCGAAAGTTTATGGGGTTAATGAGTATAATATTGTCAATATGCAAAATGCTGATATGGCCTCTATTTATTTAAAAGATTTTTATAACTTAATGAGAACAGATATTTATAGTGCTTATCAAGTATTGGAAAATGATTTTCGTCAAAAAAATTTTCCAACAATAGAAGAATTTCAAAATTTTGCAAATAGTGTATTTTATAATGAGAATTCTTTAAATATTGAGACAATGACGGTTTCTGGTTCCCAAGATAGCTATGTTTATGATATAATAACCAAAAGTGGTATTAATTATTTTTTCACAGCAGAAGGGGTAATGGTATATCGTGTACGATTTGAATATAAGACGGGTGATTAAAATATGAAATTAAAGTTTAGTGCAGAACCAGAAGATATTATTATGTTTATAGTATTTGCTGTTTTTTTACTATATGTTGTAGCGATTGGAGTTGCCAATTTATCTACCTTTGCAACAGATGGGTATTTATCTGGATTAAATCCGTTTCCAGCTTTTGCGCCTAAATATATTACAGCGACAATTGTTTTTTATTTAATTGCTTTAGGTGGAATGATTGCAAGTGTTAGTTCTTATTTTTTTGATCGTGATAAGGGCTTTGGTTTTACTATGAATAAAAAAGAAAAGGGTTACTCTAGATGGGCAAAAGAAAAAGAGATGAAAGAGGAACTAGAAAAGGTTGAAATTCAGGTAGAAAATAGTAAGACAGCAGGTGTTCCCTTAATGTTAAATAATCAGGAAATGTGGGTAGATAATGGAGAGTACCATTCCCTTGTAATTGGTGCTACTGGTTCTGGTAAAACACAGACAGTTATCTTGCCAATGGTACACAGCTTAGCGAAAGCAAAAGAATCTATGATTATTACCGATCCGAAGGGTGAAATCTATGAAAAAACTAGTATGATGCTTCGTGACCGAGGATATCAAATTTTACTTTTAAACTTTCGTGATCCTCAAAATGGTAGTGCTTGGAATCCTATGGAATTACCATATAAAATGTATAAAAGTGGTAATCAAGATAAGGCAATTGAGCTACTAGATGACCTTGCTCTAAATATTTTATATGATGATTCTAATGCCAATGCAGATCCTTTTTGGGAGAAAACTTCAGCGGATTACTTCTCTGGTGTTACATTAGGGCTATTTGAAGATGCCAAAGAAGATGAAATTAATATTAATAGTGTATCTCTTGCAACGACGGTTGGAGAAGAAAAGTTTGGTGGTTCTACTTATATTAAAGAATATTTTAATGCTAAGGACCCTAATAGTGCTGCATCCATTAATGCTGCTAGTACTATTATGGCTGCCACTGATACCAAAGCTTCTATTATGGCTGTATTTAAACAAAAGATAAAACTCTTTGCTTCACGTGAGAATTTAAGTGAGATGTTAAGTCACAGTGATGTTGATCTTGCAAGTATTGGACGAAAACCAACTGCTGTATTTATTGTTATTCATGATGAGAAGAAGACTTATCATTCATTAGTTACGATTCTTTTGAAGCAGATTTATGAGATATTAATCGGTGTAGCACAGGAAAATGGCGGCAAACTTCCTGTTCGTACAAATTTCTTATTGGATGAGTTTGCTAATATGCCACCATTAAAGGATGTAACGACTATGATTACTGCAGCCCGTTCTCGTGGCATGCGATTTACGATGATTATCCAAAACTTTGCCCAGCTTGATTCTGTTTATGGAAAAGAGGATGCCGAAACTATTCGTGGTAACTGTGGTAATATTATTTATTTGATTACGACAGAATTAAAAGCCTTAGAAGAAATTTCTAAGATGTGCGGAGAGGTTAAATCTAAAAAGGATGAGAAAACAGCTTCTACACCATTAGTAACAGTAAGTGACTTGCAGCGAATGCAACAATTTGAAGTTATTATTTTGAGGATGAGAAAACAACCATTTAAAACAAAGTTTACGCCTTATTTTAAATTGAATTGGGGTAAGAAATATCCAACAGCAGAATATCCACATCGTGAAAAGAAAGAACTTCATACCTTTGATATTAAGACGTTTGTAAAAGAACAGAAAAAGAAAAAGTTAATTGAAATGATGAATGCTTCAGCAGCAGGGGGAGCTTCTCCTGATGGAGGAATGATGCCACCAGGGATGCCTCCGGGAATGGCTTCTGGTATGATGCAAGGTTTTCCACCATTTATGCCACCTTCTAATGGGGTACCGAATCAAGGTGGGACTAGGCCAATGGGAAATCAAATGTTTTTCAATAACCAACCAGCACAAGCAAATGATTCTCGTGCACCGCTTCCTAAGTCTACTGCTATGCCAAAAGAAAAAGAAGCAAATAATGCCTTTAATGTAGATGATTTAGTTCGTAAGATTGATGCAAAAATTGCTGCTTTAGAAAAAGAGGAAGTAGATCATAAAAAATCGTTAGAAAATAGTCAAAATACGAATAAGTCTGAATTAGTAGAAGGTCATACTAAGGAACCACAAATAAAACAAGAAGAAAATAATAAGAAAATAGTAATTGAAGAAGAGGAAGAAGATGATGACTTCTTTGATGACTTTTTTGATAGTTAATAGTGGAAAGTAGAATAAATGAAAGAGGTTAGAGTATGAAATTAAAACTTGAAAATGATGGAAAAAAAGAAAAATCTTCATCTACGCATTCTGTTGATCGTAGTGTTATACGTAAGAGAATGTTAATTGTTTTTGGTGGTGTAATTTCCTTTATTATTGTGTTAATGCTTATTTTATTCATTATATCGTTATTTAATAAGAAACAATATTCTTATGTTCAAATAGAAAATATTTTAAAAGAGGCAGCGATAGAATATTATAGCCATCATAAGGGACGCCTACCAGATAGTGCCGAAGTAATAGAGGCAGTAGATGATGAAATCTTAGTTAGAAATGAATATATGAAGCCATTAAATGAGTATCTAAAAGAAGGCGTGAATTGTATTGGTAAGGTAGAAGTAGATTATAATAATGGTAATTATTTATATACACCTTACTTGGAATGTGGTAAAGCATATTCTACAGTGGAATTTTATAAAAAAGTTACTGCGAAAAAGAATTTAGTTACTACAGGTTTTGGTTTGTATAATATGAATAATGAATATGTTTATCGTGGAGAAGAGGTACGAAATTATATTTCTCTAGATGGTAGTTTGGATGAAGAATCTTTATGGAGAATTGTAAAGTTTACTTCTACTGGAGAAGCGGTTTTAATTAAAAATCGTACAATATCGCAAGCTTGGGATGATCGTTATAATGTTAATTATGGATATAGTACAGGAATTAACGATTACCCATTGAGCCGTATTAAGGACCGATTAAAAATAATATATGCGAGTGATAAAAATGATGCGATTTTAACAGAGAAAGCACGTGAAAAATTAGTGGTACACGATTTATGTATTGGAAAAAGATCTGTTAATCATACGCCAAATGATAATTCAGCAGAGTGTTCCTCAAAAGAAGAAAAACAAATTGTTGGACTTTTGCCTTTGTCTGATTATTTGAATGTTAGTACTGATCCAAACTGTAATAGTATTTTTGCGAAAGCCTGTCAAAATTATAATTATCTGAAAGATAAGAACAATTGGTGGTTATTAACGGCTGTAGCAGAAGATAGTTCGGATGTTTATCGTGTGAGTATCAGAGGAAATGTAGAAAAAGCAAAATCTTATAATATGTCCTATATTAGACCTGTTGTTCATCTTAGTAGTAAAGCCATGTATAAAAAAGGAAATGGTTCTATTAATGATCCATATCAGATTCGTTAATAAAATCTTAGGAAAAAGAACTACCTTGAAGTAGTTCTTTTTCATATAATATCAAGAGGTGTTCAAAATGGAGAATGTTTCCATGGAAGAGCTTGATAATATTTTAGAAGACGATAATAGTCAGCTAATCGATATCCGTGATAACTATCTATACGAAGTTGGGACAATCCCTACAGCAATTAATGCACCCAGTAATTTTTTACAAATGATGCCAGAAAAATATTTAAGAAAGGGAACTCATTATTATCTATTTTGCGATTACGGAATAAAAAGTAGAAAAGTAGCGCGTTATTTAAATGCATTAGGATATGATGTAAAAAGTATCGATGGAGGTTATAATAGTTATAATCAGTAATTAGGAAGGAATGTAAAGGTTTCCTTCCTTTTTCTTTTAAAACAACATAATTTGTACTATAATATAAATAGGGTGAATCATATTGATAGAAATAATTAATTATCTAGTAGATCATGCAACAGATTTGTTGAAAATGGGTGGTCCTATTATGGGAGTTTTACTAGTTTTTTTAGAATCAGTAATTCCCATATTACCATTAGGTGCTTTTATTACTTTAAATATGAATGCTTTTGGATTTGTAGGAGGATTTCTTATTTCTTGGAGTGCAACATGTATTGGTTGCTATGCCTCTTATTTTGTCTTTTCGTCTTTTCTAAGTAAATATTTTTATCAGTTTTTATCAAGAAAAGATGCAAAGAAAATTCATAAAAGTATGGAAAAAATTCGTAAGATGCCTCTTGGAAATTTAGCAGTATTAATTGCTTTACCATTTACACCAGCTTTCCTAATTAATATTGCTTCAGGACTTGCCAAGGTTGATAGAAAAAAGTTTTTATTGTCTATTTTAATTGGGAAAATATTCATTGTTTATTTTTGGGGATTCATTGGAACTAGCTTCTTAGAAAGTATGACGGATATTACCACTATTATCACAATTGCAGTTATGTTAGTAGTAGCATATTTCGTTTCAAAATATGTTAGTAAGAAGACAAATATTAAATAGGACTTAAGTAGAAGAAGGTGAAGTAAGAGTATGGAATATATTATAATTGGTTTATTGGTAATTATTTTAATAACTAGTATTATTTCTTTATTTAAAAATATTAATGAAAGCAATATCACGGAACGTCTTGGCAGATTAGAAGTGAATATGATGAGGGAGCTTGGAGACTTTAAGAATGATCTTACAAAAAATATGAATCAAGATTTTACATCTTTAAACGAGCAGGTAGAAAAACGTCTCATTCTGATTAATGACCGTGTTAATGAAAGGTTAGATGAAAACTTTGCCAAAACGAATAAGACATTTACTTCTGTAATTGAACGTTTGGGAAAAATAGATGAGGCGCAAAAAAAGATTGAAATGCTATCAACTGATATTGTTTCTTTACAAGGAATTTTAACAGATAAAAAAAGTAGAGGAATCTTTGGAGAAGTAAATTTGAAACATATTTTAGTAAGTGTATTTGGTGAGGGCAATGATAGACTATATCGTTTACAGTATACACTACCAACAGGTGTTATTGCCGATAGTGTTGTTTTTGCGCCAAAACCATTAGGGATGGTTGCCATAGACTCAAAGTTTCCATTAGAGAATTATCAAATGATGGTAGATAAAAATATATCTAAAGTAGAACGAGATCATTATGAGAAATTATTTAAATTAGATGTCAAGAAACATATTGATGCTATTAGTAGTAAGTATATTATTCCTTCTGTTACAGCGGAGCAAGCAATTTTGTTTTTGCCAGCAGAAGCGATTTTTGCCGAAATTAATGCATATCATCAAGATTTGATTGACTATGCTTATAGGAAAAAGGTATGGTTAACATCACCAACAACGCTCATATCTACGCTAACAGTAGTAGAGATGATTGTAAAAAATATAGAGCGAGATAAATATACCTCTATTATTCATGAAGAGTTAAATAAATTAGGTTTAGAATTTTCTCGTTATAAAGAACGATGGGATAAATTATCTCGTAGTATTCAAACAGTAAATAAGGATATTGAGAGTGTATCGATAACAGCTGACAAAATTACGAAAAAGTTTGATACTATTAATAAAGTAGAAATTAATAAGTTAGATTATCAGGAGGATGAATAACATCTTCTTTTTTTTGGAAAGATGTATAAAGCAAAAAATAATTTGTATACTATAATTAGGAAAATCATAAGTATAGATAAGGAGTATTTATGTTAACGAGAGTGTTTTTCTTCTTAATAGGTTTTGGACTTATGATAATAGGGTGTACTTATATCATTACCTATTTAAACTTATTAAGCTTTGGTTATACTTTTTTTCAGTATTTGGAATTTATTACAAGAAGAGTAGAGTGTTACTATACGGTAGTTGGTTTTCTTATGATGACAATTGTAATTTTTTATAAAGGAGAGCAAAATGATAAATGTATATGATATAGTCCTTAATTTTTCTGACAATAGAGTGTATGAGTTTTTTGAGTGGGATAAAAAAGATGATATTGAACATATAAAAAAAATACCCTTATTTCGCGTTTCTACAAAAGTACTTTCAGATATTTTGAATAAGAAAGTAATAGTAGATGCTAATTTTTTAAAGGATATAAAAGATAAAACAGAAGTTTTTACAAAAAATAATGAAGCAATCATTGAATATGCTTGTCTTTTTTGTGACCTTTCACGTGTTATAGCCGTAGAATTTACAGATAAGGGAATAAATACTTATAAGAGTTTTTTACTTTTAGATGAGGAAGAAGAAATATTGGATGTTACATCATCATTAAGCGTGGCCACAGTTGCCTATCAGGTGAAGAAAAATATAACTCATTTCAAATTTTTAACAAGAAAGGAAGAGTTTATAAAAAACTATTTAATAAAAGATTTAAAGTCCAGTTATACAAATAAAAATTATCATAAAATCAATTATATGTATGAAGAATGCTTTGCTTATAATAATAAAAAGATAGAAGAAAAGTATCAGGAACTTCTTCATGATTTAAATACTAATTTTACAGATAAATATTTGGATTTATTTCAAATTTTAAAATTATCTTCAAAAAGAAAAGTAAAATGAAAATATAATAAAAAAGTAAAACGAGCTTAATAGTCAATCTTCATAGCTTGTTTTACTTTTTTCATTTGTTCTTCTGCTGTCTTTTTAGCAGCATTAGTTCCCTCATTTAAGATATTGTGAACTATTTCAGGATGTTCTTCATAATATTTTCTATTTTCTTGGATTGGTTTTAAAAAGTTAGTCATAGCCTCAATCAATTCTCTTTTGCATTGGACGCAACCACGGTGGCCCTTTTTACATTCCTGACATACGGTATCAATATTTTTGGAATTTACTAATTTATGGTAATAATAGACCATACAAACATCGGGGTTTGCAGGATCGTCTTTTTTTATTTTACTAGTATCTGTTACGGCATTCATAATTTTTTTAGAAACAGTTTCAACATCATCAATAAGATAGATAGCATTCCCTAAACTTTTTCCCATTTTTTCATTGCCATCTAATCCCTTAACACGGGTAGTTGTACTTAATACTTGTTCTGGTTCATTTAAGGTTTTTCCATAAATAGAGTTAAACTTTCTGACAATCTCACGACATTGTTCTAATAATGGTAATTGATCATCACCAACTGGTATCAGTTCCCCATTAAAAACGGTGATATCAGCGGCCTGTGATACAGGGTAGCCTAAAAAACCATAGGTGATACTTTCTCCTTGATTTCCAAATAGTTCTTTTTTTTGAGCAATTTCGTTTTTTACAGTGGGATTTCTTTGTAGTCTTGCAACAGTGACTAAATTGGAATAAAAGACAGTAAGCTCAGCAATTTCTGGAATTCTAGATTGGATAAAGAAATGAACTTTTTTAGGATCTAAACCAATTGCCAGTAAATCCATCGTAATTTCCACTACATTTTTTCTAACTTTTTCTGGATTATTAAAATTATCTGTTAGGGCCTGAACATCTGCAATTTCTAAGTAAAAATTATAATCATCTTGCATTTTTAAATAATTTTGGCATGCTCCAAAGTAATGGCCTAAATGCAGATTACCAGTAGGTCTCAGCCCAGTTAGAATATTTTTTTTCATCTAATCACATCCTTTTATTTATATATTATAGCACATAATGAAAAAATGTAGAAATATGAGTTTTGATATACTTAGAATGGAAATAAAAATTCATAAAGCAAAATACTTTATGAGTTTTTTTGAAATACTTATTGTATATATAAATTAAGTATACAATGGGAGAGTCATATAATCAAGTAGGAAAAAATAGAAATAGTTGAATAATGGGGAATAAAAAAGAAAGAATGAAAAATTAACTAGTCAATTAATTGTCAAAAAAAGTAGAAAAAACAAAAGGAGACAAAGTTTGATAGATAATAAAAATAGTCATATGGGTAGTCAGGGTTCAAAAAGAACTTATTATAAAAGAAAGGTAACCTTAAAAGTCATAAAGTATTTTGCTTTATGATAAGAAAGAGGTTAAGAGAATGTTAGGAAGAATAAAGTATCAATGGAAGAGATTAAAGAATAGCAATTACATTATATTGATAGGGATTATCAGTTTGTTTTTAGTAGTAGGAGGCTTTTCCTATGCCTTATTTACAAGTA